>CAZELS010000161.1:0-1578 GCA_964513165.1 uncultured Candidatus Saccharibacteria bacterium | reverse complement strand
AGTAGAAAACCTTTCACTGTTCAAAACAGTAGAGAGGATTTCAAGGCTCAAGAGTATAAAGGTCACTATGCCTTGGATCAAAATCTACCAGCAGGTAATTATGTAATAAAAGGCTCCGATCAGATAAATGTAATATCTTTTGCTCAGGAGAATTTTAGAATCACTGTCGGACCAACGAGAATAACAACTTTCTGTACCATCTCTTTCATGATTGCCATCTTGTTAACAACCTTGATTTTTTCCATAAGGTATATCTACCCTGATTAAGCTTACAAAAAGAATTGCACTTTAAAAATTGAAAATGTTTTAGGAAAGGAGTTGAAAAATGGGTTTTTTCGAAAATTTGAGAGCAGATGATGTCCTTGTTGTCTTTTTTGTTATACCCCTACTTGGTGCCACCTTTGTAGCAATAATTTGTGTCAACATAAAGGACAAAATCAGAAGTAAAAACAAGAGAAAGGAAAATTTTCCAGGAGGAAAGTATGTGTAAAATTTCAATTTTTGCAAGACAAATAAGTTTGATCGCCATTTTTTTTATCGGTATATTTTTTATCTCAATCATTTCCTTTATCGCGGTTGGTATAGGCAACTTAAGAAAAACATTTTTTTTACGATTGTAAAGAAGCAAAACACGGCCTCAAGGTTGTAGCATATCGCTACTTAAAATACCTTGAGGCCTTTTCTTTTGTAACGTTTCGTTGATATAATTCTGATTGTATAGTAACAGAGTGATTTTATCCTCATACTAAACATCTCGCACTTTAAAAACTTTATAACTGTAATTCCAAACAGAAAGGAGAGGATATGTTTTACCACACGGAAAAAGCTATCATTTTAAGTAGACTCGGTATCTCTGTAAATTACAAAGGTTTACACGGAAAGAAAGCAGTAAATCGAGCTTTCAAAGATGCCTCCACATTTAAAAATATGTGTGGTGATATCGATGAAATTATTGATATTCTCCTAGACTATGCTGAATTTCTAAGCATACCAGTATCGTGTCAAGTTCAAGGTGTTCTGTTAATTGCAAAACCCGATATGAGTGTAAAAACCGTTAAAAAGCAATGGGAAAGATACATAAAAAAGTCTCGTGACAAATTGGATCAGGATATGAAAATATTGCTTTACAATAACGCTTTAGAAGAAGAAGAAAATATCATACAGGCACATAGAGCATATGTTTTGGAAAGAGTGGAGAATGAGAATATACATATCCTTCGAAGAAAAAATCGGAAATTTGAGAAATTTGTTGTAAACAACGATGATGATGTAAGTGACAGAATAATTGAATACGCAAGACACTGGGCTGTCGCAATGCAACAAGAAATGAGAGAGGGTTACAAATTGCATGAAATTGCAGAATATACAAGCAATTTCGTAAATTACGATGGAATCACAGACAGAATGTTTTTTCTTGCTGTAGTAATACTTTCACATTTTTGGAAACACGGGAAAAAACTTAGAGAATGGTACAATTTACGCACGCAATTAGCAAAGGAAGGAGAGGAAGCAAATCAAGAAGGAAAAATCGTACATCCTACAGTTATAAAAATTGTAGCTTAGTCTACAAAAGGCGAG
>CAZELS010000160.1:0-5950 GCA_964513165.1 uncultured Candidatus Saccharibacteria bacterium | reverse complement strand
TTGGTATTCTGAATTAGGGGTGGTGGTTTGAATTATTTTTGGTGGAAAAGAAATAATGAGAATGGTTTTTTGGGAGTAGAGATATGTATTGTTGTTTACTTGCTTATCTATTGAAAAGAAGTTGTTTTGTGTAATGTTTTGTAAATATATTTTTTTTAAACTCTCTTTTGAATCTTTGATGTACCATTTTTCTAAATCTGCTGGTGGTGAAGGAGAGTAAAATTCTATGCAGTCTAGAGCTACCTCACTTATCACTATCTTTCCTATTTCAATATTTTCTTTTCCTGGAGTAGGGGTACATGTTATGAAAAAGTCTTTTATGGAAAAATTAGTATCTTGGTAATTTTTTCTTGATAAGCTACATCCTTCTGGAGGCATGTCTATGATATTTTCATCTGTTTCTACTAAATCAAAATCATTTTTCAATTGATTGCTGTTTGTTGTGTCATAGAGGATGGTATCTATGATTTCTAATTTTTCATTAACTAGTCTGACTCCATCGGTTTCTTTTCCTCCATTTTGAATTGCAATTAGGGTAGTGTAGTAATTACAAGATGGCACATTTTGCTCACAAATTAATATGTATTCTCCTGGCTTTATGTTACTTGATGAGGGGAATTTAAAAGCTCTTTTGAATGTTATTCCTGCAACTTGTATTTCCCAATTTGAAATGTCTATTTCTTCACTTGATGTGTTTACAATTTCAATCCATTCATTTCCTTGGTCTGCTCCAATGGGATTTGGTAAAAATTCGTTTATGAGTATTGAATGCATGTATACATTCTAATAATTTTGTATTTTACTATGGTGATTTTTTTGTGAATTACTGAAGATGTAGGTAAAGTGAGCTGTTGCCATCATCGTGTTCAATAATCACATATTTACCACCACATGCATCTGTTTGTATCTTTGAAATTTTCCCATCAGCGAGAGCACGTACTGGAGCACCAGTACCACGTGTATTGTAATAGCCGGGTGCTCGAGTGGGTAAACCATAACAACTTATAGCAGCTCCATAGTATTTACCCCCAGATTGATCTCCATAAGTATGGCTTTGTACATCGATAGCTAAGTGTTTTTCTAACGATGATTTGAACCACCATGACTGAGTCAGAATTCCACCATCTACGGGGTAGTGATAGTTAGCTGAGCCTACAGGGTTGCCATAAATATTGCCACCAGTAAGATAACCAGCAGAGAAGGGATTAACTGATTGCCCATTTGTATTGTACACAACGAGATGTAAATGAGAACCATATGTGTATCCTGTATAGCCTTGAGCACCGACAATATCTCCTCGTTTAACGGGCATATCAACAGCAATTTGTCCTCTTTCATACATTAAACGTATGATTGCTGCAATTTGGTTTATGGCTTCATTTTGCATCTTTTCGATTTCACTCAAAGTTGCTGTATAGGAACTCTCTCGTTGTTTGGAAAGAGCTAGTAATCTTGCATGCTCCGTTTGTTGACTAGCTAGGAATTCTTTTTGATTGAATAAATAAGTTTTCTTTTCTTCAACTTCAATCCGAGCCTTTTCTAAATCCAATTTACTTTTTCCTAAAACTCTTTCTTCTGCATCTAGCACTACACTCTTGTTTTGCATTTCAGAAAGTAAAATCTTATCATTTTTTCTAGTTTCTATTAAATATTTCATTTTTCTCAAAAGAGTGTCAAAATCTTGTGACTTAACAAGTAATTCCAGTGGATTCATTAAGGAATATTTATATGATATAGAGAGTCTTTTCGAAATTGAAGCTTCTAGCTTTGTTGATTCCTGTTTTACAGTTGCAACATTATTTTGTGTCTCTTCAATATCTCTTTCAATCATTCTAATTTCGACATTTTTTGTTTCTAACTCTATTTCAGTTTTTTGTATTTCTAATTCTGCTTCTGCAATTTTCCTTTTTGTATAATCTATTTGTTGATTTAAAGTAAGTTGATTGTATTTTTCAGCAGAGAGATTTCCTGAAACAATTTTTGATTGCTTATCTAGATCAGCAATTTTTTTGGTAAGATAACTGTAGCATTGGTCTAGAGTCATATTATCAGGACAAATATCATCGTTAGCTTTTGAAGTACCAGTAATGATTGTATTCAAGAAGAGAATTGTTAGTACAATAGTAGCTTTTTTGAAAAGAGTCATTTTAAAAAAGTTAATCCTTTTTTAAATTAAGATGCTTTCTTAAAGCAATAGCGCTTCCAACATATCCTATGAAAATACCAATGAAAATTTGAATTCCTAGGAATGCCAAAATGAAGATAATGTTAGGGTATGTTATTATTTCTAAGCCAAAATCTCTAAGAGGTTGTTGTATGAGCATATTTAAATCTGAGCTACTTGCATAGTGGAGTATTATGTACCAAGGAACTAGAACTATGATTGATGAAATAACGGCACCAAGTATTCCATAGAACATTCCTTCGAATTTGAAAGGCCACTTAATATAGCTGTCTTCACTACCTACTAAATGCATGACTTCTATTTCTTCTTTGTGCAATGTTACATTAAAACCAATAGTTATGATTACAAGCGTAAATGCAATGGCAGTAAGCACAGGGATTAGTATTGCAACTGCGTAGTTGATTGATGAGGAGAGATTTCTCATAGTATCAAGTACATCTTCGAAATACCAAATTTCATCAATATATGGGTTTGTTTCTTTTTCAGCATTTACTTGAGTGATGACTTGTTCTAAATCCTCAATACTTTTTGCCCTAATACCTAGACTTGGTGGGAGCACATCTGCAGAGATGGTATCAATTAAATCTTGTTCATCTTTGAAATCTTCTTGATAGCGTTCAAAAGCTTTTGCTTGTGATACATACTCTATTTCATCAACAAATTCTGGATCATTGATTTTGTCCCTAACTTTGAATATTTCTTCTTCAGGAGTTTCCTTGTTGAAAAACACCATTACTTGAGCTTTTTTTTCGTAATACTTGATTCCTTGGCGAGCAATTATTGCTGTTGCAACAAAAAGTGTTGAAATTACAAATACAATTGTAATTACAAAAACTGTCGAAACAGAAAGAAATTTATTACTTCTAATGTTTCTTTTTGTTGATTTAATGATATTACTTAATGTCATTTCTTTATTTTCTTAGTTTATTTAATTTCATTATTGAATCAGTAATCTCTTCCAATTCCTTTTGTGTTAATCCTATTTTTTTAATCTGTGCTTCTGTTAAATCCAAAAGTTTATCAAAATTATCAAATTTGTTTTTCACCAGTTTCTCTTCAAGTTCTTTTGAAAGTTTCAGATCCTCAATTTCCTTTTTTTTCTTTGTTTTCTTAACCTTAGTTTTCTTCTCCTCCTTTTTTGGTTTTTCTCCCTGCTTTTTAAATTTCGCAATTGCATCACTTAATTCATCAATATCCTTTTTGTTAACACCCATTTCTTTTAAATCTTCTTCTGAAAGTGCAAAAAGTTTATCAAAATCATCAATGTCTTTTTCTAAAAGTTTTTTCTCTAATTCTTTAGAAAGATTTAATTTCTGAATCTCCTTTATCTCTACTTCCTTTTGTTCAGTAGGCTTTTCTTCCACAACTTTTTTGTCTTCTTTAGTATATGTGTATCCTCCTTTTTTGTCTGAAATGATTTTGCCTTTTTCTAATGATATAACTCGGGTTTGCATTTTGTTTACGATGTCGTGGTCATGTGTAATGACTACTACTGTTGTATCTAAGCTATTTATTGTTTTCAAGATGTCCAGGATTTCAAGAGCGCTACTTGGATCTAAATTACCTGTAGGTTCATCTGCAATGAGTAATTTTGGTTCATTTGCTAAGGCTCTAGCTATTGCAACCTTTTGCTTTTCTCCACCAGAAAGTTGGCAGGGTCGAAGATTTGCTCTGTCTTTCAAATTCACTAAATCCAAAAGATATTCTACAGTTTCTTCCATTTTTTCTTTTGGCTTATTTGTAATCTCTAATGCAAATTCTATGTTTTCTCTTGCTGTTCTAGACTCTACAAGTTTTAGATCTTGGAATGTGACTCCCATTTGTTGTCTGTAGATAGCTATTAATTTTCTTGGTATGTTTACTACGTCAACATCTTCGAAAAAAATTTCTCCTTGAGTAGGGTATTCCTCTCTAATGAGTAAACGTAGCATTGTTGATTTTCCAGCACCAGAAGGGCCTACAATGAATGCAAATTCCTTTGGCTCTATCTTCAATGTCACTCCACTTAGAGCAACGATATCATCTGGATATATTTTACTTACATTTTTAAAATCAACCATATCTTCTATCTTACTAAATTCTAAGTAACGCTTCAAGAAAAATATCTAGATTTCCATCTAGTACTTCCTCCGGATTACTATACTCCATATTTGTCCTTAAGTCTTTCACTAGTTTGTATGGATGTAGGATGTAGTTTCTAATTTGATTTCCCCAACCAGCTATCTTGTGTTCACCCTTAAGATTTTGCAAATTCTTTTCTCTTTTTTCTTCTTCCAAAGTCCAAAGTTTTGATTTCAAAATTTGCATTGCTTTCTTTTTGTTTTGAAGTTGATCTCGTCCTTCAGAACACTGTATTGTAATTCCAGTCGGTTTGTGTGTAATGATTACTGCAGATGAGGTCTTGTTTACACTTTGTCCTCCAGGTCCTCCTGATCTTACAGCTTTAAATTCAATATCTTTCTCATTTACCTCGATTTCAGCATCTTCTTCTATTAGAGGTATAACTTCGACACCAGCAAATGAAGTTTGTCTTAAGTTTTGAGCATTAAAAGGAGAAAGTCTTACTAGACGATGTGTACCAGTTTCTCTTTTTAGATAGCCATATGCATATGGCCCATCTATTTCAATGGATACGGATGATATTCCTGCTTCTGTTCCTGGTACTGAGTGTAGTATTTCACATTTCCATCCTTGTCTTTCACAATACCTTGTGTACATTCTCAGCAGCATTTCTGCCCAGTCTTGTGCTTCTGTACCACCTTGTCCTGCGTGTATTGAGAGTATTGCTCCTGTTTTGTCATATTTCCCTGAAAGGAATTTGTATTTTGTGAATTTCTCAAATTCTTGTTGTAATTTTTCAAAATCTTGAACCAAAGAAGCTTTTTCATTTTCATCTGCTAGTTCAAAAAGTTCTAGAAAATCATTACAGTCTTTTAGTAATTTGTCTGCACTTTCGATTTCTTTTTTAAGAGCATCAACCTTAGTAAGTGTTTTTTTAGCTACATCGGCATCTTTCCAAAAATCTTGGTTTAGGGATTTTTCCTTTAGCTCCTCAAGCTCTTTCTTCTTTTCATCGAGGTTCAAATCCTTAATTGTATTCTCTACATTTTCTTTTAAGTCCTCAATATCGGACTTGTATAAATTTTGCATAGTGTATAATATAGCTAAAGTGTTTTGGACTGTATACTCTCTAGTATATATTATATTTAACTAGTTAAAAATGTTTGATTTTCTGCCCAAGAAGAGTAGCTCAGTTACAAGTGTAGTAACAGATGAAGAAAGCGTTAGTGTAAAATCAAAATTGGTTGTACTCCTTATCCTTGATGGTTTGGGTATAACTTTGGAGAAGGAACACAATGCAGTATTTTTAGCTCAAACCCCTTTTTTGGATACAATATGGAGCAAGGGTCGTAAGACTCTACTGCATGCTTCTGGTACGCCTGTTGGTTTGCCTGATGGAGAAGTTGGAAATTCTGAGGTTGGTCATTTGAATATTGGGGCTGGTAGGGTAGTCTACCAAAGTTTGCCTCGTATTAATGATGCAATTATGAATGGGGAGTTGATAAAGAATGAAAAATTAATCGAAGCTTTGCAAAAAGCAAAAGCAGGAAATGGAAAAATTCATTTGATGGGTGTTTTAAGTGCGGGAGGTGTACATGGACATATTGCTCATCTTTTTGAACTTTTGGATATTTGTAAAAGCTATGGTGTAGAACCTTGTGTTCATGCATTCTTAGATGGCCGTGATGATGGCTTGACTGACGG
>CAZELS010000159.1:0-11055 GCA_964513165.1 uncultured Candidatus Saccharibacteria bacterium | reverse complement strand
CTTCCTCTGCAATTTCCTGTATAGAATAGTCAAGTGTTGTAGTTACTCTTAACCCTCCTCTTTCAACATGTTGTATATCATACATCTTTTCCAATTCTTGCTTTACATAGAACACAAAATGTGGAGCATCAATATCAATCTCTCTTGAGGCATAAACCAATTCTTCTTCTTTTGCCTCTTCTATTTCATCTTTTGTAACCCCAGTAACATTTTTGTTTTTTAACATTGAATCCAATACAATATGCTGTCTTCTAACAGCAAGCTCAGGGTCAGACCCAAAAATAGGGGAGAAGTTAGTTGGACTCGCAATTACTCCAGCCAACATTGCACTCTCCGCAAGCGTCAAATCTTTAGCATCTTTACCAAAATATGCTAGTGCAGCAGATTGAATCCCATAGTTTACTCCTCCAAAAGGTATTTCATTAATATACATCTGTAAAATTTGATCTTTTGTTAACGTTTGCTCAACCTGCATTGTAATCAAAGCCTCTTTAATCTTTCGAGAATAGGTTTGTTCATAAACTTCATCTCCCAAAACATCAAACAAAATTGTATTTTTAACTAACTGTTGGGAAATTGTACTTGCTCCTCTTGCAACACGTTTTAATACTACATTTGCATATGCTGCTCTCATAACAGCCATTAAATCCAAACCTTTGTGATTGTAAAATTCTATGTCCTCAGCAGAAAGAATCGCCCATTTAAGATGATCAGGGAGGCTATCAAGGCTAACAAATTCACGATTCTTGTCTCCATAAATTTTGTAAAGCTCTCGCCCATGTCTATCCAAAATAACTGTACTTTGATCAGAATCCCTATCAACTAATTTATCAGGACTTGGTAGAGATTTTTCAATGTTTTTCAAGTACAAACCTCCTGCAATTAAAGCCCCAACAAAGAGAAAAAAGAAAATTCCCAAAGTTATCAATACAACCTTGGAAACAAGTTTTTTCATTTTCGCTTTTTTAGAAGCATTCACCCTAGACTTTTTCCCAGCCTTGTATTTACCATAGCTACTTCCGATTTTCGAAGGATTCATTGCTCGTAAGTTGAAACCCTTACTTGGCCTTTTACGAGTAACATTTCTTCGATTTTTTACTTTCATATAGTACTTCATAATTTCGAAATATATTATACCATTTATCAACTTTGAGTCGATCCCTCAGGCGGAGAGATCTCTCCTTTCATTTGACTAATTTTGTAACGTTCATAAACTCTCCCGTTTTTAACAATATTTTTGTAACTTGCCCAAAACACCCAAATTAAAACACCAAAAGCAAAAATAGAGAATAGCCAATCCAAGGCTGATTTAATAATATTCGGCAGTATACCGCCAAAAATTACCGAGATTAAAACATAAACTATAAATATTATGAAAGCATATACTAATATCTCCGGTTCAAAAGAAGAGAAATTTCCATAAATCATATTATGTAATTCATAGTCTTCCTTGTCTTTTTGCAAATTTTTAATTGTTTGAGCCATAGCCCAAGTTTGAAATTCTCTGGCAGCTACATTTCCTTTACGAAGAACAAAATCTTTTGGTAAAGCATTTGCTTCAATAATTGAAAAACGTACCCAATCTTTCGGAATATCCATCTTTTTTGAAAGAGGAAAATTCTCAGATTTTAATAGAGGATTGAATTCCAACAATTGTTGCCAAAAAGTAAATTTTGGCTCTCCTCCAGATATTTCAATATTAATATCTTGGAAATTATACACTTCAATTATATTATCAATCGAAAGAACAATTCTTTTTAAAGAAACATACATTTTAGGAGAAAGGACATCATTTACTTCATAGTCAAAGGGAACAATTTCAAATTCTAACACTATTGGATCTTCAGAACCAAGCAATTCTTGAATTGTTTCCTTAATTTCTTTGTATCCTTCCCAGGTAAATCTTTTCATATTTCATAATAATATACCTATACAGCTTTTACAAGGAAACATTGAGGAATTCAACAATGTAGGGGACAAATATTATGCCGATAACTACGGCAGACAAAATAGCGACCAGAAGTACTGCTCCAGCAGCGACATCCTTTGCAAATCTAATATGCTCACGATATTCAATACATATGGCATCGCAAGCCGTTTCGATACTTTTGTTAAAGGCTTCACTGATTAACAACAATGTGATTGTAAAAATAACAATTATCCATTCAACCGTAGTAATATCAAATACAAATCCAAATACTACAACAACAATAGAGCAAGCAAGTAAAATTTTAAAATTTAATTCACTAGTAAAAATCTCATACAAACCCCTAAGAGCATACTTGTAACTTTTCATATGTTGTTTAAGCAAATTTGGGTCTTGATTTTTATGCATATTTCAAAAAACACTAAGCTTATATTCCAAATAGATTTTTAATATGATATATTTTGACTATGCAACAGAATAATACAAAAATTTTAAAAAATCTACCCCCAAAAGGAACAGCAGATTGGTTCCCCAATGAATTTGAAATTCGAAAGTATATTTTCGATACATTTAGAAAAGTCTGCACTTCCTTTGGTTACCAAGAATATTTAACTCCAACCTTTGAAAAAGCTGATATATACAAAGCAAAATCAGGAGAAGATATTGGAGGAAAAGAACTTATGCTTTTCAAGGACAAAGCAGAGAGAGAATTAGCTCTTAGACCAGAAATGACACCATCAGTTATCCGTATGATTACAAGAACATACAATAATCAACCCAAACCCATGAGATATTTTTCCATTGCAAATTTCTTTCGTAACGAGAAACCTCAAAAGGGTAGAAACAGAGAATTTTGGCAATTGAACTATGATATTTTCGGATCAAAATCAATTTATGCTGATATAGAGATTTTAAAAATCGCTTTAGAAATAATGTTCGCATTTTTACCAAAAGAAAAATTACAAGATGATTCTTACAAACCTTTTGTAGTTTACATCAATGATAGAAAAGTACTTAACAATTTCCTCGAGAAAACTGTCGGTATTAATGAAAAAGATATATCTTCGCTCGTAAGAATACTTGATAAAAAAGAAAAGATTTCAAAAAAGGAGTTTGACTCGAAGCTTAAACAACTCAATTTGAATAAAGAACAAATAGACAAGATAGATGAATATATGCAAAAGGAACTAACGGTAGATTCTTTGGGAAATGAAGAAGTCACGAAAGATTTAAAAAAGGTTTTTGAAGTTCTTAATGCAGAAGGATATTCTAAATGGATCAAATTCAAACCTAATTTAATCAGAGGCTTCGACTATTACAATGGTATTGTTTATGAAGTTTTCGACACAAATAAAGATAATCCTCGTTCACTTTTCGGTGGAGGTAGATATGATGGCTTAGGAAAAATCTTTGGGGATTACAATATACCTGCAACAGGTTGTGCTCCTGGTGACGAGACGATGAAGTTGTTTTTGCAAAATTGGGATTTGTTAAAAAATATTTCGAAGAAAGAGATGGAAACAATATACATTCCAATAATAGATATTAATGCGATAGATATGATTAACAAATTAAGTAAAAAACTACGCAATCAAGGAAAGATTGTACTACAAGGTTTAGAACGCCAAGCAATTTCAAAAAGTCTTGAATTTGCAAACAAAATGAAAATGGACAAAGTGATAATTATTGGTTCAAATGAAATAGCTAAAAAACAATACATCGAAAAGGACATGCTCAGTGGTAAACAAATTGTAAGAAATTTGTAATCTTTCTATTCTATAATCAAAAGCATATAAAAAATTAAAGATATGCAAACCTCTCAGTACAACATTTTAATTGTAGAAGATAATGCAAGTATTTCTCAACTTATACAAAAGAATTTGCAAACTCAAAATTTCTTTAACATATATACCACTTCGAGTGTAAAACAAGCGAAGCGCCTTTTAAACAAGACCTTCTTTGATGTCATCTGCTTAGATATCATATTACCTGACGGAAATGGCTTCCAGTTATGTAAAGATGTAAAAGGCGATCCTCATCTAAAATCAACAAAAATAATAATAATAAGTCGCAAGGTTTCAATCAATTACAGACTAGAAGCATTTCAACATGGTGCTGATGATTACTTACCCAAGCCTTTCTTCCCAGATGAATTAAATATTCGTATTAAAAAATTACTTGGCCTTTTGGATACACAAGTTCAATACATAAAATTCAAAAATTTATCTTTAAATCCAACTCAAATGAGATTCATGTATGAAAAATATGATTTGCCTTTAACAAACACAGAGCTCTTAATACTTACATATCTCTTTAATCATCAGGGATTTGCAAACTTAGAAATGCTAACTCATTTTCTTTCATCAAAGAAATTAAAATCTGTAAGAAGCCAATCGGTAGTAGTTTCTATGCAAAGACTTCGAGAAAAATTAAAACAAGCAACCGGTAATCCCTTCATAAAAACAAAATATGGAGCTGGATACTATTTAATGTAAATTACTTTCAAAAGTTTTTTTGAATCTAATATTTCAAGGCTAAATTTGTCCTGCACAAGTTTTTCTAAATCAACAATCTTCACATCTTTTACAGAAACCATAATTTCATTTTTTCTTAAATATATTGTACTTGTTCTAAGAACATAGTTCTTTAAAATGTAGAGAAAAAAACAAATTAAATGGGTAAGCTCACCTTCAATGGGAAAATCTTCATCTACCCTAATATTGTAATCATAGTCAAGAATCTTTACTGCTTTTTTAATAATATCCTTAGCAGAATAAAAGCCCTCTTTTGTAAAAGAATCTGACTCCTTCAGAGCTAGACGCATTTTTTCTAAAACCGGGATTAGATCTTCATCCTTGCTTTTTAAAAAGAGGATGCTACATAAATTTGACATATCATGTTTAAAAATCCGCAGTTGATTTTGATAGAAACATATATTTGTAAAAACATTTTTAGAAACTTTATGAGGGTCGATGACATAAAAAAGCAGTGAGAAAGAAATTAAAATTGACATTACTAAAATCACTAAAAAACCATCTACATAATTGAAATTGTATAGGATGTATACAAGAATTATAGAATATGTAAAAAACAAGGATATGTGAGCTAAGGATAGAAGTAATAGCAAAAAGACTAGATTATTAAAAATACCTAGGTGCATAAAACATGTAATTGATAATACTATTAAAATAAGAAAAAATAATTTAAAGGAAAAGAATTTTTCTGAAAAAAGTAAAAGACCATTTAAGGTATAAGCAATTAATAGGGAAGAGGAGAGTAGAAAAATTTTGTATTCTTGAAAAATGTAATGATAGATTACAAAAAAGCCAATAGAAAGAAGAATAACAAAATAATTCAAAATAATATTCTCTGACCTTACAGAAAACACTTTGAATTATTTTTAAATTAAGATACTTTTTTCTTCCATTTGCTTAACTTATTCAAAGCTTCCAACGGAGTGAGAGAATCCAAATCTAATTTATACAATTCCTTCATTAAGTAATTATTGTCCTCTGGAAAAAGACCCAGTTGTTTTGCATATTCCACAGGGATATCCTTCTGCTGCGCTTTTCTCTCAACTGGGATATTCGTATTTTTTTTACTAAACATCGCAGTCTGTTCAAATGAATTCAGAATTTCTCTTGCTCGAAGAATTACATCCTCAGGAAGTCCAGCTAATTTTGCAACATGTATTCCATAACTACGATCGGTTCCTCCTTCAACTATTTTTCTCAAAAAAATTACTTCTTCCTTTTCTTCATCCTCGTCAACCTGTACATTTAAATTCGTAACAAAATCAGTATTTGATTCGGACAAAGCCAAAAGTTCGTGGTAATGTGTAGCAAACATTGTTCTAGCTTTCACATTGTTAATTAAATACTCCGCTAATGCCCAAGCTATACTCACTCCATCATACGTACTGGTTCCACGACCTATCTCATCTAATATCACCAAACTATCTTCCGTAGCATTATTCAAAATATTTGCAGCTTCATCCATTTCAACCATGAAAGTACTTCTTCCCCGAATCAGATCATCTGAGGCACCAACTCTAGTAAATATTCTGTCTACCATTGTAATTTTCGCTTCAGAAGCTGAAATAAATGATCCAATTTGAGCCATTAATACAGCTAAAGCAACTTGTCTGATATATGTTGATTTTCCAGACATATTTGGCCCAGTCAAAATATTCATTCTTCTTTTCTCTGCATTCAAAACAATGTCATTTGAAACAAAAGGTTCTTCACTCAAAAGTTCAATGACTGGATGCCTAGAATTTTTTATCTCTATACTTCTTCCATTATGACCAATATTGTAAATTTCTGGTTTTACATAGCTGTTGTTCATAGCGCAATATGCAAAACCCTCAAGCACATCCAGATATGCGACTTCACTGGCAATCACTTTTATGTTTTCAAGATATGGAAGAGTCTCTAAACGAAATTCTTGAAACAATTCAAATTCTAAGGAAGACAACTTCTCTTCAGCATTTAATATCTCATCCTCTTTCTCCTTTAACTCTTCCGTAATATATCTCTCACTGTTCACAAGAGTCTGCTTCCTAATATATTCATTTGGAACTTTTGATTGCTGAGCTTTACTAACTTCAATATAGTAGCCAAAGACTCTGTTAAAACCAATCTTCAAATTTGAAATACCTGTCTTTTCTCTTTCTTGAATAATAAATTCTTTAACCCAATTCTTACTACTACCAGATATAGATCTTAATTCATCCACTCGTTCATTGTAACCGTCTTTAATAATTCCTCCTTCTGTAATTACTAATGGAGGCTCTTCAATTATTACATTGTCAATTAAATTACAGAGTTCTTTTAAAGAATTTTTTGCTTTTTTGTTAAATAATTCCTCAGAAAGAATCTTTTCTTTTTTGTTTAACCCCTTTAACTTCTCAAAAAGCTTTTCAACTTCAAGTAATGAATGCTCAATAGCCTTGTGATCTCTAGCATTTGCTCTGTTCAAACCAATTTTTCCAACAAGTCTTTCTAAATCATTAATTCCTCCAAGTATTTCTCGAACGTCATTTAGTATTTCTAAATTCTGTACAAAGAAATCTACAATGTTCAACCTTTTGCCAATCTCTTTGTAATCAAGTAAAGGATTCATCAACCATTCATGTAAAGTCCTTTTACCCATATTGGTCTTTGTTTGTCCAAGTGTTGCAATCAAAGAACCTTCAGTATTACCTGTTGCGGAATTAAAAACCAAATCTAAATTTCGAATAGTTGCATAGTCCAAATACATTGTGCCGCCGATATTAAAAAATGTCGGTTTGGAGATATGATCTGGATTTGTTTTTTGAGTATCTGTAACATATTTCAAAAGTAACCCTGTAGCGACACAAGAGGGTAGAGTATTTTTGAAATTCAATGCATTTAAACTTTTTACTTTGTAAAACTCTTTTACAAAATTTGCATATTCAAAACTTCCAGGCATAAATTGAACAAGATATTGAGAAAGGCCAAGATCTTCTTCGTTCTCCAAAATCAAAATTTCTGCAGGATCAAAAGAACTTAAAATCTTGTCCAAATTCTGTTTAGAGTATGGACAATCACAAACTTTTAAATTACCTGTTGATATATCAATGATAGCTACACCTAAAGTATTCTTTATCTTGCAGAAACTAACTAAGTAAATATTCTTTGTATATGCATTTTCATTTTCTTCTAATGTACCTGGAGTTACGATTCTTGTCACAGCTCTTTTAACAATGCCTTTAGCAACTTTTGGATCTTCAACTTGATCTACAATCACAACGCAATGACCTGCTTTAACAAGTTTTGGAAGGTATTGGTTTAATGCATGATGTGGGAATCCAGCTAGAGGAGTAGCATTTTGAGTTTTGTCTCTCGCAGTTAAAGTAATATTTAAAATTTTCGAAGAAAGTTTTGCATCATCTCCAAAAGTTTCAAAAAAATCACCCATCCTAAAAAGTACAATTTTGTCAGGATATTGACGCTTGAAGCTCAAGAATTGTTTCATCATCGGAGTCTCTTTCATAGACAAGAGTATAGCAAGAATAGGGGGATTTTGAAAATTAGAAACGTCCTCTTGAGAAAACTATTTCTGCTTCTTTATCTGCAATTATTTTTTTCATTTCAACAAACTTTTCACCATCTACCACAACACCACAGAAGCCTAATTCAATATATTTTTTAAGCAAATTTGGATTGTTTTCAGTAACACCAAGAAGTTCAATTCTTTGATTTCTCAAATCCTCCTTTATATTATCAATCGTCTTAAACAAACTATTACTGTCTAAACTGTAAACAGCCTTTTCATCAAAAAGTGAAAGCCCTTGCATTTGTTTTGCCAAAGCAGGTGTGTTGAGAATCAAACCATCTATGTTTGCAGAAAGAATATCTTCAATCAAGATTACTTCTGAAGGATTTTCAATAATTGCATAAAGTTTAAATGTGGAATTTCTACGTAATCCTAGTGACAAATCTTTCTTTTTTATTGCAACCATATTGTCCCCATTGAGTGGACTGTGAAATGCTAATGAAATATTTTTGTTTCTGTACAAATTCCTCGCCTTAACAATCGTCTTCAAAGCAATTGATGTAAGGTCAGAACTTTGTAAATATCTAGAAACTCCTCGACTCTGGTCTCCTTCCTCATACGTCTTACCTTTAGTTAATTCAGCAAAATCTAATGATCTATGAGAACCAAGTGAAATAATTATGTCGTTTCCATGTAGCATATCAGAAATTGTGTCTATCTTTTTTGCAAGAAAATTTGTGTATTCGGCCATTTTACCTTCATTTAAAAAAGCTTCTGGATGACGCTTTTCAGAAATCATCATCTCTTCTAAATCAAGCATTGCCAAACCACAACTATGTTCTAGGATCGCAGGTTCTAAAGATGATATGTCTTTAGAAGAAATATATACTTTAGTAGCAGTTGTTGGGACATCAAGGAATGTTTTCTTTTCAACAACTTTCTCTTCCTTTTTTACAGAGGTTTTCTCATCATTTAATATTTCGTAATCTATTTCATCCACAGGTTCATCTACCTTCTCTTGCTCTTTGTAGATATATATTCCTCCAGAGTTTGCATCAATTTTTACAAAATCATCGTCCTGAAGAAGCTTCGAGACATTCTTTATTCCAAAGATTCCTGGAACACTAAATTCTCTACAAAGAATCGAAACATCACTAGAAAGACCTCCTAAATCCATCAAGACACCTCCTGAAAGAAATACCGCATCTAAAGCCCCAGGAAAGATATCTTCCAAAATTATTACATTCTCTTTTGTAACTACTAAATCTTTGTGATTTCTAGAATTCACATGCATTACCTTACCAATTTTTGTCCCCGAACTTATACCTACTCCTGAAGTAAGAAAGCACATATTCTTCATCTTCAAATTCTCCTTCATCAAGCCCTTGGAAATATCCTGCATCATATCTTCTTTCTCTTTTTTAATCTTTTCTTCCTTCTTTTCGATATCTTTCTTTTCTTCAATAAATTTCTTTTTTGAAAGTTCTTCAAATTTACCCGAAAGTTTTGCAATCTTGTCCTCAATGTCATTTAGAGGCGAAGGTATCTCTTCTGTTTTTTGCTGTACTATTTCCTCCTCTTTTTTCTTTTTTAAAACGTCAAGTACTGGATCTAATATTACGTTTGAAAATTTTTTCTCTTCAACCTTAGGGGCACTCTTTTTTAGTATTGATTTGTTTTGAATAATCCAGACCTTTCCACTTTCCCAAACCCATTCTACGTTTTGTGGTTTACCAAAACTATCCTCAATCAAAAGACATATTTTTGCGATTTCTCGTAAGAATCTATCCTCGAGTTTCTGCTGATGGCTCCAAGAACTAGAAATATTTATCCTTTCAATACCACCCTTACCTTTTGTATTCAAAATTCGGATATTCATCCATTCTTGAGGAGAAATCTTTTTGTCTTCAAAAGAAAGATCTTTTTTGTTTAGAACATATCTGTCTGGAGTAATTTCTGCATTAGCAATTACATCCCCCAAACCAAATACTGCTTCCATACTCATCTTGTTCCTATCCTGCGTTATCAAATCAGTAGTGTAGGTAACACCTGATACTTCAGCTTGCACCATCTTCTGTACAACAACAGACATTTTGAGTTGTGAAAAATCTACATTATGCCTGTTTGCATATGAAAGAACAGAATCTTTAAACATTGATACATATATACGTTTTACTGACTGCAAAAGTTCATCAAATCCACGAACATTGACTTCTGTGTTAAAAATTCCTGAGAACAGGACTTTCTTGTTAGGTGTATATACAACAGAAGATCTTACTGCAACCCAAGCATCATTAAATCCAGAAAGTTTTGCATAAGCCTTAAACAATTCTTCTTCCACTTCAGCAGTGAAAGTAGCTTTCATCAAAACTTTTTCAACATCTAGGGGATCAGGAAGTTTCTTTTCTTTAAGATATTTTTCAATACTGTCTCCAAAAGCTTTGAACACAATATCCTCATATATTAATGGGGAAATGACAAAAAATGAAGGTACAGGAACATCTTTGTCTTTTAATTCAAAAAGACTCATTCCTTTACGACCAACTACAGATTCATTTAAATCCTTTGCTGCATGAGCTTCGTAGAAATAGACAAAACCTGACATGTAATTTAGGCAGTTCAACAAATTATATTATCCTCTATACCATACCTTTTGCTTTAAGTTTTTGCAAGTCCCTGTAAAATTTAAACCCTATCTTTCCCAATACCAAAAGAGGGACTGCTAATACAGCACCAATTATTCCAGCTAATGTAAAACCAACAAGAAAACCTAGAAAAACAACTAATGGCTCCAAACCAACAACCTTTCCCATAACTCTTGGTGTCAAAAAATAGTTTTGCAATTGCTGGACAATGATATATGAGACTAGAACGAGCACAGCAACAAGTGGACCATGCGCAAACAAAGCAATTAATGTAATTGGTATTGATACCATAACAGGGCCTAGATTTGGTACCACTTCGAGAAGTGCTGCCAATCCAGCTAGAGGTAAAGCAAATGGTACGTTGAAAAGAGTTAAAATTAACCAAGTAAAAAAACCAACTATCAAACTTACTGTACCTTGTCCAACCAACCAGCGACCCAACTTGTATTCAACATCAACAAT
>CAZELS010000158.1:0-3358 GCA_964513165.1 uncultured Candidatus Saccharibacteria bacterium | reverse complement strand
AGTCTACAAAAGGCGAGTAAAGCCTGAAGGTCGTAGCATACGATTTGTATATTTATATACATTCGCTACTTCAAAATCCTTCAGGCTTTTCTCTTTTTTACACATTCGCAAAAAAGAACAATCCTCCACATAAGCTACACAAACCGCACATAGCTAATACTACAACTATTACAATAATGATGATTGCAATTTTTCCATTGTTTGAACTAGTCTCTACTGTTTTTTCCTGAGTTTTTACAGGCTCAGCCTTTTTTTGTTTAGCCATAAAATATGAAAACCATATTATATATACACCTACAATATACAACTATTCCCTCACTTTTGTAAAATCCAAAAGCAATGAAATGATTGAAAGAATGCAAATTAGAAATATTCCCGCAAGAAAGAAAAGCCCTAGTAAAAGAAAAACCATTTCTTCCATATTTAAATGTATCACGTCCATACTGACAACTGAAGCAAGTAGTAAAACAGGAATTATTGCCATTGTATTGTTGAGGAAGTGAGTAAAAACACCCCAGAAAAATCCATACCTCATTCTTACAAAAGAAATTAAAAATGAAAGAAAAAATTGAGGAACTATTAACAGAGGTGCAAAATACCAAATCTCTTTAAAATTTACATCATAGTTTGTAAAGTGCAAAATTGCGAAAGAAATTGTAAGAATATAAAAGATTGCAGGAAAGAATTTTGTATAGAACTTTTTTACAAAATTTTGAATAGGTACGATCTTCAAAAAAAGAAATATAAATATGAAAAGAAAAGATAAAAGTAAAAATATATTTAAAAAACCTCCCCAAGAATTAAAACTCAAAAAACCTGTTGGTAAAAATGGTAAATTTACAAAAGCAAGAAGGAAAAAGATTAAAAAAGATCCTCCAATACCCCACCTAATGGGTGAAAATCTTAAACCCAAACGAAAACCTAACTCCTCAGTAATTGGAGCCCATATCGCAACGCTGAAAAGGACGAGGAGAATCGGATAATCATCTATAAATTCAGTTAAAGCAAATTCCTCACCTGTATACCCAGATCTTGAAAGAAAAATCTGAGCTATAACAGCGACAAAGATAGACAGAAAAAAACTTAATCCCCATAAACGAATAACATTAAAAAGGATAATGAACCATTTTGGTCTTTCTCGAACCTCAATACTAGGCCTACGTATATATTTGAGCATCTCAACTAGCAATGGTTCTTTTTTGTTCATAGAAATATGATAGCAATTTAACTGGATTTGAACAAATACAATGTGTTAAACTCTTACATCTTTAAATTGTAAATCTTCTTTCTATGGGTAAGATTCTCTTTGTTGTAGTTGCTACAATACTAGTAGCTTTTGTACTTGTAAACATTTTTTCTAAAACAAAAAATCAAAATTCAAATCAAGAAATTATCACACAAGATGACATTGTTGAGACAACAATAACTGCTCAAGATGCAGAAGAATTTAAAATAACTACATTGGTGGAAGGAGAAGGCCAGGAAACAAAAGACGGAGATACATTAGTTGTACACTATACCGGAAAATTGCTGGATGGTACTGTATTTGATTCATCCCTAGATCGTGACGAACCTTTTGAATTCACTTTAGGTGCAGGAGGAGTCATACAAGGATGGGAAGAAGGAATGCAAGGGATGAAGGTTGGAGAAAAAAGAATTTTGACAATTCCGTCATCAATGGGATATGGAGAAACTGGTTCAGGTGAACGTATTCCCCCTGGAGCAGGGCTTGAATTTGAAGTAGAACTTCTAGAAATCAAAGAAGCATAGTTCAAAAGTAGTTAAAATTTTGATATAATACCGTATACATTTAATACTTCAGAATATTTAATCATGTCACTCAAGATTAAGTCCAAAGTTTTTTACCCAGCACACGGAGCTGGTGTTATAAAGTGTGCTAAAAAAATTGATTTCGCTGGAGAAGTGAAATCATACTATGAGTTCGAATTTATTAACAATCAACTCACTATCTCAACTCCTGTCGAAAACATTAAAAAATTAGGTGTGAGACCTATAAATAAAAAAGATGAAATAAAAAAGGCTATTAAAGTACTAAAGAAAATACCACAGATTAAACCACCAACATCTAATTACAATGAACTGATGAATGTCATTAAGAAAAAAGATCTTTCTGGTGACATAAACGAATTTGTACAAATAATACAATTTTGTAACTATGTTACTAGTGAGCGAGAAGATGATGGTCGCCTCATTCCTACGAGCATCGTAAAGCATGTCAAAAATGCAATCTACTATTTAGTTGGAGAATTAGCTCTTGCACAAAACATTACCTATGACAACGCTGCAAAAGAATTCTCGAAAATTACAGGCTTAAAAGTCGAGCAGTAATTCATGTTCTATGTTAAAATATGGTCAGTATTTTAGAACATATTACACCATGAAATAGATATGGCTATAAAAGAATTAAATCTTAGAAGATCGCCATTTGTCATGCTTAAGCAGATAGTGATTTTGGAAGTTTTGATTGGTGTATTGTACATGCTCCCGACGTCTTTAGAAATGGTGGGAGTTTTTACTTGTCAAACAACACACTTTATCCATTCCAGCATTTATTTCATCACAGGAACCATATTACTACAAATTCTAGTAATAACGCTTGTTTTCGTGCGTTGGTATCAAACAATCTACATCATCAATGGCTCAAAGGTAATTGTAAAACAAAATTTCGTAAGCCGTAAAGAAGAAAACTATAAAGCTGACAGAATAGCATCTCTAATATTAACACAAAACCCTCTTAACAAGCTTTTTAATGCGGGTCGATTAGTTGCAAAAGATAATAAAGGTAATATCCTTTTCATTTTAAAAGACATTACTGAACCCGCATACAATCTTTCTTTAATAGAGCAAATGCAAAAGAAAATTCCAAGGAATAAAGCGATCTCACGTACTAAGAAAAGTACATTAGAAATTATTAAAGGGGGAGAAAACCAATATGTTGAATTCAAATCTAGCTTTTCTTGGGATAACAAGAAAAGAATTAATAACAAAGAATTACAACACTCAGTAATGAAAACAATTACTGGATTCATGAATACTGAAGGAGGAACAGTACTTATTGGTATTAATGACAAAAAAGAAATTATTGGATTAGGTGATGACGTAAAAAATATGAAAAAGAAAAATCTTGATGGTTTTGAAAACTTTTTCAATATGGTCTTTACTCATATGGTTGGTTTGGAATTCCGTCATTACATAGATATGCATTTTGAGAAAGTAAAAGGAAAAAATATTTGTGTAATAAGGGTTAGAAAAAGTCAAAAACCTGTTTATGTAAAAAACAAAAAAGAGGAAGAATTTTACATAAGGGCCGGGAATGCAACACATCCTCTACGTATTA
>CAZELS010000157.1:0-1779 GCA_964513165.1 uncultured Candidatus Saccharibacteria bacterium | reverse complement strand
AGTGAAAAATCAGAGAGTGTACAGATAGTTGTTGATTGGACAGCTCCATCTGCTGATGTAACATTGGAATATGAAGAAGAAGTTGATACTGGTCTAGTTACTATCACTGGTGAGATAGAGCCTGATACATATATTAGGTTGTTAGGTGAAGAAGATATCGTTTTTGAAACTGAATCTGATGAAGAAGGTATGTTTGTCATTGAGAATGTTCGATTAGTTCAAGGAGAGAATGAATTCAGAGTAGAATTAGAAGATAGAGCTGGTAACAAAAATGTTCTAGCAAGAAGAGTAACAGTACTTTCTGCAGTTGATGCACCACCAGTTGATGATTTGCCAGAGGCGTCTGGAGATTTAGCTAACGCGTTTAGAGTTTTACTTAACAACAGATTGATGTCAATTTTTGGTATTCTTGCTCTTGTAGCACTTCTTGCAAGTTCAGGTGTTGTAGCATTAAAAATTCGAAAGCAAGATTAAAAATCCTTTGAGAATTTAGTGTATAATCTCCCTATTATGTCAAAAATAGGGAGATATATTACTGAAATAATGTTGGTTTTTTTGAGCCTGTATGCCTTTATCCCATTTCTCTCCCCTATTCTTTTTTCCTCTAATTCAGAATCTACTGTAGCTAAAGGTATTCAGAAAGTATATTCACATTTTTGCCATCAAAGAGTTGATAGATCTATGTTTCTGTTTGGAGGAGATGATTCCAAATATTTCTTTACTCTTGATGAATATGAAGCTAGGGAAGTTGGAACAGATTGGGGTAATGATGAAGTCGGTTACAAAGTGGCATTTTGTATTAGAGATATTGGTGTTTATACATTTATAGCTATTTTTGGTTTGATATTAGTATTGTGGATGAACAAAACAAAAAGAATTAAAAAATTTCCTTGGCTTGTAATTATTTTACTAATGTTACCTATGGTCATTGATGGACTTTTTCAAACAGCATCTTCAATATTTCAAATCTCATGGGTTCCTGAAATATATATGGAAAGTTTACTAAAGAGATTTGTCACTGGTGCACTGTTTGGTATTGCTGCTGCCATGATTATATTCCCATATTTGAAAGAAGCTTCTGATGTGGGGTATAATGAAAAATAGATTAATATGATATATTAAAGTATGCCAAAGGAATTTTCAGCAAAAATGAACAAATCGGAAGTAGATATTTGCGAAAGTGAGGATGCAAAGCAATCAAAGAAGTCTAAGTCGTTTTCGATTGGTGAATATGTGAATAATACTAAGAATACTATCAAAATTGAGATTCCTCCAAAAACCATGATAACTGTTTTGCTTGTAGCGTTAGCAATCTTCTTGGTTTTTAGATTAATGAATGTTTTCATAATTCTTTTCTTTGCGATGGTATTAGCTTCTGCTACCCTACCATCAATTAGTGCAATGGTTAGAAAAGGTTTTCCACGTTGGCTTTCCATTAGTATTATTTATATTTTTTCCATAGCTTTGCTCGTTACATTAACGGCTTTAATAGCATTTCCTTTGGTTACTCAAACGGCTAATTTTGCTGAGAAGATGGCAACTGTATCAGAAAGTTCTTTAGAATCTCTAGATGATTTCAATATTGAAGCTCTTGGAATATCGGGAAGTAATATAAAGGAGCACCTTGTAATATATATACAAAATGTCTCTGAGGAAATATTCCCTTCCATATCTGGCACTGCGACAGCAATAACAAAGGCAGTGGATACACTGGTTGGTTTTGGAGGATTCATAGTAATGGTAATCAGTATATTAATTCTTTCAATCTACATTGTGGCA
>CAZELS010000156.1:0-6713 GCA_964513165.1 uncultured Candidatus Saccharibacteria bacterium | reverse complement strand
GTATAGCAATTTATCTAAACATATACAACAGTTTACAAGTTTAGAGCCAGATTTGTTACAAAGTTTATAATTACAAAAGCCAAAGATGCAATTATTAGGCCTATAATCGCATTTGTGATAGTCTTTTGTCCTTTTGCGATATTATCTGGATCCCCACTAGCAGTAATCAATGTTATTGCACCAAATATTATCATGCCAACAGCAACGAGTGCACCAAGACCAATAAGGATTTGTAAAATATTAACGATATAAGTTTCCGGATTATCAAACCCCCTTATAGTAATAGGACTACTAATACCAAACCAAGAATCACCTCCTGCTGAACCAACATCTGTATGAGTATCAGATGGCAGTGCCAACATCAATTTTTTTGAAAATTGCAATAATATAGATATCATAAGGTAAAATTTTAAATTTTATGTTTAATTAATATCCAATCCCAAAGTTCGACTAATAAGTTGTAATACTATCACACCTATACCAATCATAATAACACCAATAATTGCATTTGTAATTATCTCTCTTGCCTCATTTAGCTTCTCTGGATTTCCCGAGCTTGTAACCATTACAAAAGCTGCGTAACCAAGCAAAACAAATGCACTAAAGATTCCCAAAGGAACTGCAAACTGTAATATACCGGTCACAAAGTCACTCATCGCACTATCTCCTGTTGATTTTGTTGACTCGGTCAAACCCCCAAACCTCTCTTGCAAAGTATTCGCATAAGCCGCCTTTATAAATAAACTGTTGAGAAAAACAAACAATGTATAAATCATAATTCATTATATACTAAATAATCGCATCTTCACAAATACTTCTGTAATCACAGTATTTACAAGAATATAATTCAGGTTTTGCTTTAAATTTACAATTTTTAATTAAATTAGCAACCTTAACAATCTTTTTCTTCACCTCTCCAATCTTCTCAGCATCTATCTCAGTATCAACTTTAACACCCTCATCCAAAAACAACAAGCTTGCTTTTACTTTTTCTGCACCCATAACTTCTTTTGCAAAAATACCATAAATGATCAACTGCGCATCATTTTTAATCTCATTCTGCTTTCTAGACTTCCCCGTTTTGTAATCAATAAGTTCAACTACCTTACCACCACCTTCTAAACTGTCAATTCTGTCAACAGCTCCTGAAACAGTAATTTCATCCACATTGAATTTAAATCTTTTTTCAAGATCAATTATTTCCTCTTCACCCGTATAAATATTTTCAAAAAAATTCTTTAAAATTTCGTAACCCCTCTTCTTCCTCTCCTCTTCATGATCTTTACTCTCAAAACCATCGGATCTCCAATTTCTTTCATAAAAAGAATACAAATCTTCTAATGTAGGCTTTTGAATAATACCTTCCAGCCCCTCTTTGGAATGCTGCAAAAGTCTGTAAAAATCCTTCAAGGTCAAATGTATGATACTTCCAAAAGTAGCAGCATGTCCTCTAGCTACAGGAATCCGTAAGATATATTTGTACTTGTATTTCTTCGGACAAACCTCATAATCATTTATCTCGGAATAGCTGATTCTTTTACCTAAATCTCTTAAGAACAAATCTTTGTCTACCTGCGCTTCATCAACACCTTTACTCTTTTCAAAATCAAAGCCTTTTTTTGATTCAACTTCAGCAAACTCATCACTTACATCTCTTTCCAACAACTCATTCAAGAAAATACTTGCCTTGTTCTTCCTTTTACCTTCATTGTAATACTGTGCAGCAGTCAAAAAGAGCTTTTCCTTAGCACGAGTTGCACCCACATAAAAAAGGCGCCTCTCCTCTTGTAAATTGTCACTTCCCTCACCTTCTTCAGGTAATTTCTCTTTAATTAATTCATTCGGAATTGGCAAAGCATCTCTCATATTCCTAGATGGAAAACGACCCTTAACAAGATTAATGAGAAATACCACAGGAAATTCTAAACCCTTTGCACCATGAACAGTAGAAATATTTACAGCATCATATTCAGCAAATACATCTTCATCAATCACAGGTGTCTCCCCTACATCCACACTGTATTGCAAATAGTCTACATATTCATATACATTAGTACCTTTGTTCTCTTGTTCAAACTTTTTAACCAGGTTAAAAAACTTCGATATATTTTGAATTTTAAATTGATTTTCAGCACCATCATCTTGCTCCAGATATTTCAAATATCCACTTTCCTTGAAGTAAAAAAGCATCGTCTCCACTATACCCTCTCCCTTTTTAACCATCTTGAATACCTTTTGATAGATATCTACAATTAAATTAAATGATTCTAAAGCTTTTTTAGAAAAAATCTTTTTTGCAAAATTTTCTTTCTTTCCTTCAACAATTATCTCCAGCAGTTCAAAAGCAGAAATCTTGTCCCTTTTTGCCTGTGAAAACACTTCAATGAAATCCCTTACTTCTAAGCCCCAAACTTCCATACTCAAAACATTGAAAAAAGCCAAATCATCCTTGTAATCACAAACTGTTTTCAAAAAAGAAATTAAATATTTAACCTCCATTCTAGAATACAAACCTTTTTTTCCAGCAAATTTGTAAGGAATTCCATGATATCTGAGAATTGGGACAAGATCATCAGCATGTGAATTTGCCCGAACTAATATGGCAATATCGGAAAATTTGTATTTTCCCTTTGCTTCCAAAAATGAACTCTGCCCTTGTGAATCAAACTTCTGTACACTTTCAGAACCTTTCCCAACCAAATTCAAAATCTCCAGAGATATTGCATCAGACTCCTCTTCAAAATTAGAGCGAAATATTAAGTTAACAGAATTTTTTGAAGGTTTTTTGTTCGAAATTAATCTTTTGTCGATATTCTCTGTGACCTCAAGCCTGTATGGATTGTTGTTTTTGATCAATGCATATGCTGAATCCAAAATATCTTGGTTAGAACGATAGTTTTGTGTTAAAACAATCCTTTCTGCACATGGATATATTTCTTTAAACTGCAAAATATTTGAAATTGCAGCACCTCTAAATTTGTAAATTGCTTGATCATCATCACCTACTACCGTAATATTTGCTTTCTTTTTCTTTTCAGCACTCACTTTACGGAAATCCTTTCCTAACATCAAAGTATTTACCAAAACATTTTGCGCATAGTTAGTATCTTGATATTCATCAACTAATACATATTTGAATTTTTCCTGATATTTTTTCAAAATATGTGGTTTTTCTCTAAAAAGTTTCAACGTTGTCGTTATCAAATCTGCAAAAGTCATCTTAGAATCTTTTTCTTTCAACTCTCCCCATTTTGCATATGTATTTGCTAATTCCAGAAAACTTTTGAACTCATTTTCATCCATATCTTTCTTTTTCAAAGAAACATATTGCAAATATTCTGTGGGACTAACATCCTCGTCTTGAAGTCTTGAAAAATGCTTCAAAATGACATCGATGAATTTTGTAGGAGAACTAACAGGTCTTAAAACATCAAGTGGAAATTCAAAAAGATTTTTTTTGAAAAAGATATATGAACCTGCCTCACTCATTAATGTGTAATTTGGATCAATTCCTAGAAAAAATGCTTCTTGGCGTAATACATGGTCACAAAAAGAGTGAAATGTTGAAATGAAAACTTCCTCGTAACCAAAAGGCATTTCAGTATCAATCCTTTCAATCATTTCGTTTGTTGCCTTTTCGGTAAATGTAAGTGCGAGAATTTCCGATGGTTTTGCTAATTTTTTCTCAATTAAATGCATAATGCGCTGAGTAATTACAGAGGTTTTACCAGTACCAGCTCCAGCAATTATGAGCAAAGGCCCTTTGCTGTACTCTACTGCTTTTTTCTGTTGTTCGTTTAAAATGAAAGCCATTTAATCCTTTTTAACCTTTCTCTCCCATATGGAGATTTAACATATATTTTTTGCAAAAAATTCAAAGAAGGTTCCAAAACATACTGAGCTATTCTGTAAACCCATGTCATTGACTGCCCTTCTCTCTTTTTCTTTCTGTAATGTGTTTTTGCATCTAAAGTATCACCCTCAATCAAAATTCGAGTTAAGATTGGTAATCTTTTGCCCATAAGGAGGAGGTAAGGGACATTGTTGTGATTTCGAATAGCTTTCACAACTAAATTTAATCTCTTTTTCTCCATTAAACCACTTAATTCTTTTTCTGCAATTTTCGACGCCCTAATACCTTCCATAAATTCACCGAGGAGGAAGATTTTGTCAAAAGTAGACTTGTAGCAATCATGCCACCATGCTGCAATCAAAATGAGATTTTCATCTATCTCACTTTCTAAACTCCATCCAACATCCTTCAAAGATTTAAAGATCTTCAAACCATACTCACCAACATTCTTAGCATGCACATAGTCATGGGTAATATTTTTTGACTTGCGCATCCACTCTTTTCCTTTTCCAATTGCCTTTTTCTCATCATATTTCACCATATTTTTTACTTCAATATCTTTAATTCAACATCTTCATCACCAAACTTTACTTTTTTCGAATCCTTCAATTCATTTTGCTCTACAATATTTACTTTGTAGTCCTCAAAGAAATTTTCTTTAAATTTCTTTATTAATTTTGAATCAGAAACATATCCAATTTTCACAACCTCTCCTAATTTACAACCACTTTCCTTTCTCAAATTTTGTATTACACGGCCAAAATCATTGTAAAAACCTTCTTCTTCTAATTCCTTAGAAATTTCAATATCAAGGCCTACAATGTTCCCCCCCTCCTGCTTGAAAACAACATTTGCGCCTTTAATCTCTTCAATTTTTTTAATTAATTTTACCTCTTTAACATTCAATTCTTCTTTAACAATATCAAGAAGCTCTGGATTTGAGATATTTGCATATGCTTTCGACAAAGGTTGCCTTAATTTCAATTTGTTTTCTTCTCTCAAATTTAATCCCAAAGAACAAACTTCTCTCACAACTTCCATGTCCTTCAAAAGAATGACGTCTAGCTCTTCAGTCTTCGGGTAAAGTTCAAGATGTACTGATTCTAAAGCCCCTTGCAATCTAACATTTACAACAAGGTTTTGATAGATGGATTCAGTTAAGAAAGGTATTTGTGGAGCAAAAGTTTTTACAAATTGAATTAAAGCTGCATACAGATTTTGCAATGCTTCAACATCACCTTTTGCAAATCGATCCCTGGATCTTCTAATCCACCAAGTAGAAATCGTATCAATTGTAGGCTGTATTAATTTAACAGATCCTGGAATATTGTATTCTTCCAGACATTTTGCATATTCCGCTGTGATACTGTCCATGTATGTCTTTAACCACCTGTCCAAAACTGAATTTTGAACATATTCCGCATTTTCAGGAACCCAGTTATGTTGATTTGCATAGAGGGTCAAATATCGATATGTATTCCAAATTGGAATCAAAATATTCTTTACTTGATCTTGCAACAAGTCATCAGACCATTCTGCATCCCCTCCTGACATGAGTGGTGTAGACATGAGGTAAAGACGCATTGCTTCACCACCGACTTCATCAAGAAATTTCTTTGGGTCTGAATAGTTGTTAAAGGATTTGCTCATTTTTCTACCATCACTACCTTTCAAAACTCCATGCGAGAGTACATTTCTGTAAGGTTCTCTTTCAAACAAAACTGCGGACATTCTGAAAAGGACACCAAACCATGCTCTGATTTGTGCTGAATATTCTACAACAAAATCTGCAGGAAAACTCTTCTTGAATTCATCTTCATTTTCAAAAGGATAGTGGTGTTCTGCAAAAGGAACAGAGCCTGAATCC
Organism: uncultured Candidatus Saccharibacteria bacterium; assembly: GCA_964513165.1. GTDB lineage: Bacteria > Patescibacteriota > Dojkabacteria > SC72 > T1SED10-24 > CAZELS01. The sequence continues at coordinate 993 of CAZELS010000156.1, read as the reverse complement.
ATCCAACCATCAAGAACTTCCGGAATTCTTCTGTATTCTTTTCCATCTTTTTTGAAAATCAATTTGTCACACATATCCCTGTGTAAATGCAATCTTTTGCCATCAAGGTAGTATGTAAGCCTTCCTTCTTCAGCCCTCTTCTCTATCTGATCAGTATATTTCATCATTTCCTCAAAACTACCTACAACAATTTGATCACCATCTTCACTTTCCCAAATTGGCATAATGGTTCCCCAATATCTACTCCTAGAAACATTCCAATCGGGAGAATTTTTTACAGTATCAGCAAATCTTTTGTATTTGTAATGTCTTGGATACCAATGAACATTTTCATTTAATCTCAAAATATCCCCCTTTATCTTCTGCACGTCAATCATGTAAGATTCTTGAGCCATATATATCAAAGGATTGTCACCACGGTAGTATGGAAGACGATGAATATATTTTTCTGATTTAAAAAGCAAGCCTTTTCCATCAATTTCTTCAGTCACAAGCTTAGAAGCAGAGCGAATATATTTACCTTCGAAACTTCCAACTGTCATGTGTCCTTTTTCATCAATATCAGAAAAATCACTCAATCCGAATTTCAAACCAAGTTCATAGTCTTCAGCACCAAAAGCCGGTGCAACATGGAGAACTCCAGTTCCCTCTTCAAGTGTAACTCCTTCATACAAATACACTTTGAAATCATTTTCATTCTTTTCTTTTACAAAGAAGTCAAAAACAGGCTCATATTCCAAACCTTCTAATTCTTTTCCACTAAATTCTTCAAGTATTTCATATTTTTCATCTCCAAATGCATATTCCAAACGATCTTTACAAAGAATTAATACACCTTTTTCTGATTTAACCAAAACATATGTAAAACCCTCGTTAACAGCAAGTGCAAAATTCGATGGAATTGTCCAAGGAGTAGTAGTCCATCCTAAAAGAAATACTTCTTTTGCATATTTAGAGAATTTTTCTGAAACAAGTTTGAATTTCACAAAAATA
>CAZELS010000155.1:0-1585 GCA_964513165.1 uncultured Candidatus Saccharibacteria bacterium | reverse complement strand
TTCTTCAACTGAAGAAAAAAACTTGCCCGTTTTACCTTCTACTACTGTTTCAGTTAAACCTCCATAGTTGTATGCTAGAACTGGGCATCCACAAGCCATCGCTTCAACAGGCACAAGTCCGAAATCTTCAATACCAGGGAAAATGAAAGCTGTTGCATTAGAGTAAACAGCTTTTAACTGTTCATCTGAGATGTATCCAAGAAAAAGGATATTTTTTGACTTACCTGCAATCTTCTTAAGATATTTCATGTCGGGTCCATCACCAACTATCACTAACTTTTTGTTTTCTTTTTTACATGCCTTAATCGCCCAATCAATTTTTTTGTAATCATAGAGTCTTGAAACAACAAGGTAGTATTCTTTTTTAAATGCCTTTGGAATTAAGTCACCTAGATATTGGCTTCCCTCTTGTAACCAAAAGTCTAAAATTCCTGGATATATTACAACAGAATCACGGTCGTAGCGATGTTGAACTTTTTTTTGTATGAATTTTGAAATTGTAACTATCTCATCTATCCTCTGTACTGCTGCATAGTCCCAAATTCTGTAGAAATTTGCGAAAAATGGAGTGAGTATATTAATCAAAAATCTCAACTTTGATGTTCTAAAGCTTCTTTCTTTGTCCCAATATGTTCTTGGGGGTGTAAGAAGAAGGCACACATGTAATTGCTCCATCGTAGTTATTACTCCTTTTGCTGATCCCGCTGAAACACTTACTACAATTTCATACTCTCTGAGATCTAACATTTCAAATGCCCATGGTGTGAAAATATTGTAGTGGTTTTTAAAAACTTTTCTGTAAAATGGTTTTTGTAAAAATGTTGTGTATACTTGATTACCTAAATCTTTGTACTCATCTTCATTAAAAACCGCTGTATATATGTCTGCTTTTGGAAAAATTTTTAAAAGAGAATCAATATTCCTGTCAGAGCCCCCCTTTGCAATCATGGAATCTACTACTAGGGCCACTTTCATTGAAGATATCTCTTTCATGCTAGAAATTTTACCAAGACTTGATTAAGAGTACAAACATTATCTCACTTTTCTCATCATCAATCCTCCTCTTTTAGAAGAAGGTCGATTGTTTAATACAAAAGGTATACAAAGTAAACCTACACCCGTTATCAATCCAAAAGGTCCAGCAAGTGAAGTTTGAGGTAATGTAGTAGGTGTTGTTTCCGTTGTTTCTTCTTGAACAGACAATGTGGTTGTATAGCTTCCGATGCCACCAGTTGTAATATCTCCTGCGCCTTCTACATCAAGAATTTTCACTTCAGCATATCCTTCTCCGGTAGCTTCGAAGTTCAATGTTGCAAAAATTCCAGAACTACCGATATATGGATCAGTCATAATGAAGCAATACAAAAAAACGTCATCTACACCATCAACACTCCTCTCTAAACCATCAATATCGCATCCACTAATGTTCCCTGATTCAAAATCTACAAATTCAATTTCTCCTTCATAGACGATTGACATTTCAAGACCATTAATTTCTTCACCTCCACTATCAACAACGATATCAAGTGATTTACCACTAGCATCAATTACACCATCAGCAGGATTTAAAAAAATGCTTCCCGCA
>CAZELS010000154.1:0-2896 GCA_964513165.1 uncultured Candidatus Saccharibacteria bacterium | reverse complement strand
ACCAGTTGTGGTTTCAGGATTTCCGAACATAACTCCAATTTTCATTCGAAGCTGATTTAGAAAAATGACGGTTGTTCCTGTTTTACTACAAATCGCAGTAATTTTTCTCAAAGCTTGAGACATTAATCTTGCTTGGAGTCCCATATGGCTATCTCCCATATCACCTTCGATTTCTGCCCTTGGAGTAAGTGCTGCTACGGAGTCAACAACCAAAACACCAAAACCTGCAGATCTGACCAAAGTTTCCAAAATTTCCAAAGCTTGTTCACCAAAATCTGGTTGGGAAATATATGTTTCTTCTAAATTCAAACCTATGTGTTTTGCATATGTCGCATCAAAAGCATGTTCTGCATCAATGAAGGCTACCTTTTCGCCTTGTTTTTGGGCTTCTGCAAGTATATGCATAGCCAAAGTAGTTTTTCCTGAAGCTTCAGGACCATATATTTCAATTATTCTTCCTCTTGGAATTCCTCCAACACCCAGAGCTATGTCCAAAGACAATGCTCCCGTAGGGATTGCATCAACATCTACTTTTTTGTCTCCACCCATTTTCATAATGGATCCTTTTCCAAATTGCTTTTCTATTTGTTCTAAAGCAATACTGACTGCTTTGTCTTTCATCTCTCTTTGTTCATCTTTTTCACTCTTGGTTTTCACTGTGGTTTTCACTGTAGTTTTTACTGGCATTTTATGGGTTTAAAAATTTAATTCTATTGAAGTTTATCAAAGTTAAATTACACCGTCAAAAAAGAATTCTTACAAAATTATTACAAAGATAGTTTTTAATATAGTGTCGTGAGAAACTCACTAAAATTCTTAACTAGAGACTCTCTTAAAACATCGTCTTCTCTAATGTAACGAGATACTTCGATTTGCAAACTTGCAACCTTTAATTTTGAAGTCGTAAACTCTGTCAAACTTTCTGCCTTCCCTACATTTAAATTTAGTATTTGGGGCAAACAATTTCTTAAAGCTCCCTTGTTCAAAGCTTTTGCTAAATCATATGCTAAATTTTTTGATTTGTTGTATCTATTCAAATAGTAGATACCGAAATCATACGTGTGTTTATCACTTAAACCATGGAAATCAAAGAAATATTTTATCTTCTTCTCCCCTATTAATTCCTTAACCCTTTTCTTGTAATTGTTTTTGTGAATTTTGTAGTAGTTTGGATCATAATTCATCTGCTCGGAGGCATAAATTCCATATACATTTGCATACTCACAAATCTGCTTTACTATCTCGTCAGTCCATGGCTCTGCTTGCTTGTAAAGACCTGCTAAGCTAGGTCTTCTGTGAGCAAATACGTGTGGTGCTGAAAGAAGAATTGGCTGTTTACCGTCTATAATTTCAAACTCTATATTTTTTGCTGACATTTTAAAAAATACTTTGGATGTAATTAGGTACAATTTACCATATAAAATGTATTAGTGGAAGAATGATGTGCTTGACATTTTACAGAGGTCTTATAAAATCAACTCATACTTAATATTTTATGTTTCCATAATATGCTGAATTTTTTAAAAGCGAAGGGAAGTTACTTCGTGGCTTTTCTCGTAGTATTTTCGCTAGTTTTTAGCGTGTCAATTTTACCAAGTTTCGCACAAGATGGTGAAGGTTTTGATGCTTCAGAAGTGGAAGAAATGCCTGTTTGGGACGAAGCACAAATGGATGAGTTTGAGGAAACAATGGATGAGTGGGAAGATACTTGGGAAGATTATGATGAATCTGGATGGGATGATGATTTTTGGTCTACTGAAGCAAATTACGAAACAGCACCAGGGGAAGTTACTGGCTTGGCAGCTTTCGCTATTATAATGGGTATTTGGGGAATTGTTATGCTCCCTCTTTATATCTACTTTGCCTTAACTCTCATGGTAACTGCAAACAAGCTCGGCGTAAAGAACGCTTGGTTTGCATGGATCCCAATACTAAATATTATTCTCATGTTCCAATGTGCTGGACTTAGCCCTTGGCTATTCCTACTAATGTTCGTTCCTTTTGTAAATATAATACTTATGGTTTATACATACATGAAGATAGCTGAAAGAAGAGGCTTTGAATCTTGGCTAGGAATTTTAATGATTTTACCAGTAGCAAACTTGATAATTCCAGGATATCTAGCATGGGGTGAGCCACCAAAAAAGGTTCAATAAATTAGGTAGGGACTCTCTATCAAACGAATTCGCCGTGTAATTGTTTACACGGCGAGTTTTTTAGTCTAATATGTACTAATGGAGAAAGACAAAGTATATCAAAATCTAGTAGATTTACACATGCATCTGGGCTCTTCCTCTGCTCCACATTTTCTCTGGGAGATTGCTCATAAACAGGGGATTAAACTTCCTACAAAAGACTATTGGGAATTCATTAATTCAATCACAATTAATGAAAAAAAAACCTATGAACAATATCTTGACTACTTTCACCTCACTGAACTGATACAATCCTCTCTCTTTGCTGTAGAAAGAGCTGTATACCACGCTCTGAGCTTACTTTACAGAAAAAGTAATATCACTCTATTGGAGATTCGTTTTAACCCAATGTTAAGAAATAACGAGAATGAGCATGATTTGGATAAAATAATTCTTGCAGCAATAATTGGCATGAAAAAAGCTTCATTAGATTATCCTATTAAAGCTGGAATAATATTGATGATGGACAGAAGATTTGATTCAAAACTAAACAATATTATCGCAGAAAAAGCCGTTTTCTTTAAAGATGATGGTGTAGTAGGTTTAGACCTAGGTGGACCTTTAAGACATGACTTTAAAATTGATGAAGTTGCTCCTGCATTTAGACTGGGTCGAAAGAAAGGCTTGAAGTCAACCTTTCACACCGGAGAAGTAACAGGTGTTGATGAAATGTGGGAGGTAATGGACAAAATAGCCCCAGA
>CAZELS010000153.1:0-2824 GCA_964513165.1 uncultured Candidatus Saccharibacteria bacterium | reverse complement strand
TATTAGAGTTGTTGTTGGTTCAGTATTGAACTTGTTTCTTAAATCATTGATTTTGCTTCTTGCTTTAATTTTAGTGATGTTTGTAATAGAACCACTTTGGCAAATTTCCTTCTCAGTTTTAGGAGTTTTAAAGATTTTTCTTCTTTCCTTCTTTCTTACATTAATTTTTGGACAAGCTTTTACAAAAATTGAAGAATTTCTTGCGGAGAAATTTGTTTACTACAGATACAATCCAGTAAAGAGTTTGAGAATTTTGTCTAACAAGATATCACAAACTGTTGACTTAGGCAAAATAGTGAATCATTTTCTTGAACTCATATTTAATTCTTTCGAACCCAAGTTTCTTTCCTTAATATTACTAAATCAAAAAAACCAGATTCTGTTGAATGAGCAAAGGGGTAGCAAAACAATAGAGACGAGTAAAATCTTGGAGATATTGGATGTGTGGAGAAAATTAAACAGTAACAGAATCTTAATCTATTCCGAATTAAGTGCAGGTAAAAGAGTTGGTAAGAGGATCATAGACCACAAGAGGGATACGATTCTTGAGTTCATGAAGCGGAATAAGATTGAAATAATCTTTTCTTTGAAAGAAGAATCAAAATTTGACGGTGTTGTACTTCTAGGGCAAAAACATAATGGAGATTCATATACTGTTGGAGATATAGATTTTCTTGATAGTGTAATGCAAAATTTGCATATGGCTCTTGTGAGATCTACTTTGTATCTTGAATTACAAAATTTCAATCAAAATTTGCAACAGAAGGTTGATGAACAAACGAAAGAATTGAATTTGAAAGTGGAGCAACTGGAAGAGGCAAGGAGAAAGGAAAGAGATATGATAGATATAATGGGGCATGAATTACGTACTCCTGCATCCATAGTGACTGCCAATGTTGATTTGCTTGAACAATGGTGGGAGGAGAACAGTAAATATATTCAGGTTTCAGAAAAGGTTAAGAAGAAAATTTTTGGAGAATACAAAACTTACATTGCTCGTATGAAGGAAGGTAGTCAAAGAGAAGGTAGGTTGATTAATGTACTTTTGGAATCAGCGAAAATAGATGGAAATTCTTTGTCTCTTAACAAAGAGTCACTTGATATTGGAAGATTGATAGAAAAGAGTATAAATACTCATGAGGGGGAATTAAAAAGAAAAAAGTTAAACATAAAATACAAAAATAACTTAGAAAAAAATATTACAGTATTTGCTGATCAAGTAAGGCTTTTCGAAGTTATAGATAATCTCCTTGACAATGCCATTAAATATACTAATAAGGGTGGTGTCACGATAGTAGTTAAGAAGAAGGACGAGCTAGTTCAAGTTGTAGTACAAGATACTGGATTAGGTATTCCCGAAGATTCTGTTAAAAAATTAGGGCAAAAATTCTACCGTGTTGATCAATATCTCAGAGATGATGAAGGTAAAAAAGATAAACTTTCAATTGTACGTCCAGGTGGTACTGGTTTGGGCCTTTATGTTGTATTTGGTATAGTTAAAGAACATGGTGGTGACATATTTGTGGAGAGTAAGGAAGGTTCTGGGACAAAAATTTCTTTTACTATTCCAATCTATGAGGATTCGGACAAAAAAGATGTTGCCCAGGAAGAGAGTAAGGATATTTTTGAAAGGTTTGGCTTAAAGAAAGGGAACAAATAAATGCGAAGAATGAATTTGCAAAAATCTGTTGTTCTTGTTTTAGTCATAGCTGTCATCCTTCTAGGTGTATTAATCTTTGTGCTTTTTTCACGAAATACAGAAGAACCTGAAGAAAAAAAAGAATCAAATTCTGTAGTTTTGGAATATGAGAAGAAATTACCTGAATTAAAATCAAAAGTTGATGAAAAACCAAATGATTTTGTTGCAAGAAAAGAATATGCTAGCGCTTTGTATATTACAGGTAATCTTAAAGAATCAATTTTGCATTTTGAAAAAGCAATTGAATTACATCCAAAAGATTCTTCTGTTTACAACAATGTAGGTAATGCTTACAGAGATGTTGGTGAATATGAAGAGGCTGTGGATGTTTACAAAAAAGCGATTGAATTTGATGTAAAAAACTTAAATGCTTACAACAATTTAGCAAATTTGTATATTTCAAAATTTGATGATTTGGAAAAATCTCTTGAGGTTTACAATGATGCTGTAAAGAATAATCCAGAACAAAAGGAAGAGATTTTGATTCTCATAGCTTCTGTATATGAATACAAGGGAAACCATGAAAAAGCAAATGATGTTTACAGAGAGATTTTGCAAATTAATCCAGAGAATTCTACAGCTTTGAAGAACGTGGAAAATTAAAAATATTTTATATATTCAACAGTATTGTCTCCATTGACTCTATCATTTTCTGTTCTTCCAGTTTCTACAAAACCTAAACCTTGAAGAATTTTGTTTGATGCTTTGTTACCACTCCATGTTTTTGTAAAAACTTTTTTAAAACCTTTTTGTTTTAAATATTTCAAAAAAAGTTTTGTTGCTTTTTTACCAAATCCTTTTTTTTGGTATTTGGGTAATATATATGCCGCTCCTAAACTTACCGTATCATCTGGCATTCCTTTAGGGTTGGGAAATGTTGATATAAATCCGATGGTGGTATCTTTGTTAAGTATTTCAAATATTTCAAAGTTTTTTCCGTTTTTAAAACCTTCTACTATTTCAAAAATGGTCTTTTCTCCTTCATGTATGCTGTTTACAAAAACGGCTTTTTCTAAAAGTTTTTTTGATTTTTTAAGAGTTGTAGGAGTTATGCAAATCATTGTTTTTTGTGAGGTTTCTCTGTCTTTATAGCTACTTCTTTAATAATTTCAGAGAGAGAACTGT
>CAZELS010000152.1:0-2594 GCA_964513165.1 uncultured Candidatus Saccharibacteria bacterium | reverse complement strand
CGAGAGACGGGATTCGAACCCGCAACCTTCTCCTTGGAAGGGAGACATTCTAGCCAATTGAACTACTCTCGCTATTCTTTTTTGATCTCCTCTTTTACTTCCTCTTTCTCCTCAACCTTAACCTCTTCTTGTTCATCCTCAAGGCTCATTTCCTTCGTTTTCGCAACCTTCATTGCTTTTTTACCAACTCTATCTCTCATATAGTAGAGCTTTGCTCTTCTAACTGTCCCTCTTTTTACAATCTTTATCTTCTCTAAAACAGGAGAGTGAAAAGGAACAATCTTTTCAACACCAACTCCATATGAAATTTTTCTAACAACAAGGTTTTTGTTTAAACCAACACCCTTGATTGAAATGACAACACCTTTAAACACCTGGATACGCTCTTTGTTACCCTCTTTAATTTTCAAATGAAGTTCAACCGTATCACCAACTTTTACATCTGGTCTTTTTTTGTAGTACTTCTTTTCAACTACTTCTAGTATTTTGCTATTCATAAAAGGACGCTCAAAATTTAATTACAACAACAACTAACTTGAGATTATAGAATAATTTTGTAAAATATGCCAGAATAGAGGAATAATATTTCATCAATCCAAAATTGGAATCTAAAAACAAAATACTCCTCCTGATACTAGATGGCGTTGGTGTAGCTCCCAAATCTCCAGGAAACGCTGTAACCATAGCACAGCCAAAGCAATTGATCAAACTATGGGAAACATACCCTCGAACCTATTTGGATGCAGCAGGAGAGTCTGTGGGACTCATGGACGGTACTAATGGGAACAGTGAAGTAGGACATTTAACCATGGGTTCTGGAAAGATTAACTATCAAAATCTTTTGAAGATAAATAATTCCATTAAGAAGGGAGACTTCTTTTACAACAATACCTTGAAGGCTATGGTTGATTATGCCAAGAAAAACAAAAGTAAAATACATTTGATGGGTTGTTTGAGTGATGGAGGAGTTCATTCAGATATTGGACATTTTGTCTCAACGCTAGAATTTCTGTTTAGACAAAATTTTTCTGGAGAAGTACTCATTCATGCATTTACAGATGGTCGAGATTCTCCTCAACGTGCCGCAAACGAATACCTGAATTTTCTTGAAGAGAATATGAAAAAATTCAAACTAGGTAGAATTGCAAGCATATGTGGACGTGCATACGCTATGGACAGAAACAATATTTTGGAAAGAACAAAAAAAGCTTACGAACTTTTGACACAAGGAAAGGGAGAGCATTCTCATGACTGGCAAAGTGCGCTGAGCAAGGCATATCAGGCAGGACAAAATGATGAATATATGGAACCAACATTGCTTTTCAAAAATAGTGTAGAAGAATCAATCATCAAAGATGAAGATGCTGTCCTTTTTTTGAATTTTAGACCAGACAGAGCTTTACAATTAACAAGGGCATTTGGAAAACATCCATTTTTTGTAGGAATGGTTGAATATGAAAAAGGGGTTCCTCAAAAAACAATATTTTCAAAAGATTACATTAACCTACCACTAGGTCGCATTATTTCAAATGCAGGTTACAGACAATTAAGAATCGCAGAATCAGAGAAATATCCTCATGTCACATACTTTTTCAATGGAGGATTACCAATACAGTATCCCGGAGAAGACAGAATGAATATCCCTTCACCAGATGTTGCAACATATGATTTAAAACCTGAGATGAGTGCATATGAAGTATACAAAAAATTGGCTGAGATCCTTACAGGTAAAAACAACTATCACTTTGTAGTTATGAACCTTGCCAATGGTGATATGGTAGGCCATACAGGGAATCTCGATGCATCCATTAAAGCAATCAAAGTCGTAGATGACATAGTAGGACGAGTACTAAAACTCTCAAAGAAATATGATTGGACATTAATGATAACTGCGGATCATGGAAATATTGAAAGGATGGTTGAGCCAGAAACACAAGAAGTCACTACAGAACATTCTCAAAACCCTGTACCATTAATCATTGTAAATGAGCAACTTAGGAACTTCGCAAAAAAACAACTTCGTATTGGAGGACTTTTTGATCTTTCTCCAACAATATTGAAATTAATGAACATTGAAAGGCCAGATGGAATCACGGGACATAGCTTAATTTAGTTAAGCTTGACATTTCACTTAAATATGTAAATACTAGATGTAATGTCTAATTCACTCAACAAAAAAATTCTAGTTATCACAGTAGTTATTTTTCTTTGTGGATTCATCGTCAAATCTTTTCAAAACAACAACACATTTTCCCAAAAACAGGAACAGGTATTAGCATATGAGCTAGAACCAGTTTCCAACATACAATTCTTTTCCGTTGATGAAATGCAAAAACCCAGAGAGGTTGATAATTTGGAATTTGTGAGATTAAGTGAAGTAGAAGATATTTTAATACAACACTACTTTCAAGAAAACTACATCAAGTCCGATGTGAATTTCAATACAAAGGTTGAAAATATCACAAACTATCTGGGCAGAAGAGGAGCACCATTAGCAAATGAAGCCGATTACATTGTAATCATGGCAAACAAATTTGGGATTGATTACAGGCTTTTACCTGCAATATCAATAATTGAATCTAGTGGAGGTTTGA
>CAZELS010000151.1:0-5165 GCA_964513165.1 uncultured Candidatus Saccharibacteria bacterium | reverse complement strand
GTTTGAAGAAACAAATGTTATCCAAAAATCTCCTTCAATTTTACAAACATCATTTAGTAAATCTGCAAAACCAACTTTTTTACCATCTTTCAAACCAACCCAACTATTTACATTCTGAGCTACTAAACTAATTAATTTAACTCCATAGGAGATATTTAACCTTACTTCTTTCAAAATATCTTCGTAATTTCTTTGTAAAAGCTTTCCTCTTGCAAATGGGACAATGCAGTAAGAACAGAAAAAATCACAACCTGTTGAAATGGGAACATGTGATGTTACCTTTCCATCTGCATTTGGGAGGATGTTTAAATAGTCTGATGTTTGTAATTCTGTTTTCTTTTTCAAACCAAGAATCTTTGGAAGATTGGCAATATCTACAATATCAACAACATGGTCAATCCAATTGTATTTAGTTTTCAATTTCTCTCCATATTTCTTTCCTTTGACCTCATCTTTCCGATCATGCCTTACAGCCATACAACCAGTAAGAACAAAAACTTTGTCTTTAAAATTACTCTTGCGAGCCTTGTTGTACCACCCCCCAATTTTGTCTTCAGCCTGTTTCCTAATTGAACAACTAGTCAAAATTATGATATCTGCATCAACTGCTTTGTAAGTTTCTGTAAGACCAGAATCATTCAGCACACGTCTAATGCGCTCTGAATCAGCATAATTCATGGCGCAACCATATGTTTTTATGTAATATCGTTTTGATACTTTCATACTTGAAAAAGCTGTGCTAATATATGTGATAGCAATTATATCATCAATACAAATATATGGGACACAAAGAGATAAATCTGAGTAGTGAGTCAGTTAAACCTCAAGGAAATTTTGAAGAAAAAGTACTAGAAGCAGAAGAACCTCAGAAAGAGATTAAGAAGGGAAAGATGAAGATAGTAGAAAAAGTAAAACTCCAGTGGACCCGATTTCTTACTTGGTGGCAAGCATCTCCAAAGTATGTGAAAATTTTAACAATTTTAATACCATCTCTACTCATTTTAGGTGGATCCCTTTTCTTTGTATATCAAGTAATCTATGGGCCAAGAAACAGGCCTCCAAGACTTCTCAGTATTGATACCAACTACATGATGCCTAAAAATTTAGGTAGCAGTAAGTACTCTGGTTTTGCAGATCTTTTGCTTGCAAAACCTTCTGTACCAAGAACAGAGGAAAGTCCAATTAATGGTCGTTTGTTTACAAAAGAGGAAATGGAAGAATTGAAGAAAAGGCGTCCAATTGCTGCAATGATTAGTAATCACATAGAAGCAAGACCGACATCAAATCTCTCTCAAGCAGATTTGGTTTACGAAGCTCTTGTTGAAGGAGGTATAACTAGGTTTGTAGCAATATTTTGGAGCAAGGAGCCAAACAAGATAGGTCCAATTAGAAGTGCTAGGCAATATTACTTGGAATTGTTAAGCCCTTTTGATCCACTCTTCATCTATGATGGCTATGCTCTTACTGGTGATCCAAGAACTAACGCAGGAGGAAATATTTCCAGCTATGGTATCAAATCAATTTACACAACAGGAGCTTGGAGAGTTCAAGACAGAGTCGCACCACACAACGAATATTCTTCTACAACAAAGACATGGGAAGTTGCTCAAACCAGAGGTTGGGAAGGATTTCCAGTGATTGATTCTTGGCAATTTAAAAAGGATTCTGGTATTGATACTCGATCTGAAAGATTTAAAGCTAAAATTACTTTTTCAAACAGTGACAACTACAATGTAATTTGGGAATACAACAAAGATTCCAATACATACTTCAGAACGATTGGAAATGTAAAAGATATTGACATGGAAACTGGGCAACAAATTTCTGCAAAAAATGTAATCGTTCAAGCAGTCAAAGTAACTGGCCCAGTTGACGAATACAATCGATTAATTATCGATACTATTGGAACAGGGAATGCAGCAATTCTTCAAGATGGACAGGTAATACATGGTACATGGGAAAAAACTAGTAGAACAAGTAGAACCAAATACTATGACAGCAACAAGAATGAGATACAATTTAACCGTGGTTTAACTTGGATTTCTGCAGTAAGACAAATAGATGGAAATTTTGATATAATGGAGCAATAGTTTAGCTAACTAAAATATGTTAGAACGCCTGTTTATATCAAAGGTCAGAATTAAAATTCTAAAACAATTTCTACTCAATCCTGGAAAGGAGTACCATATTCGAGCTTTAGTTCGTATTCTCAGTGAAGAGATAAATGCTGTAAGAAGAGAATTAAAAAATCTTGAAGCTTTTGGACTTCTTAAATCAAAAAGGCAAACAAACAAAATTGTATACCATGTTGAAGAAAACAACCCTTTCCTCTATGAATTAAAATCAATTGTTGCAAAAGATTCTGATGACATGAAGCTCATTGCAAAAGTATTGAGTTCTTTAGAAAACATTGACATTGTTTTAATCACTGAAGCATATTTAACAAAAAACTACATAGACGACAGTGATGTAGATATATTAATCGTAGGAAGTCCAAATATTAGTAAATTAAACAAAGAAATGGGCACTGTTGAAAAAGAAATTAAGAGAGAATTAAGAATGGCAGTTTTAACAAAAGAGGATTTGGAATTTAGAAAAAAGCGTAGAGAAAAATTCATACTGGATATCATTGAAAGAGAAAAAATTGTTTTACTAGGATCCCCGCATAAAATTGGATTGTAAAAAAGAATGAAGATACGCATCCCAGCGTTTACAAAATCAATGAACACAAGTTCAATATTCAGCTATTTTGTAGTCATATTACTTAGTAGTTTAACTTTAGCAAGTCTTTTCTTTGCCCTTCCAAAAACAGAAAAAATTCAACTTTTTGGTGAACAAAGATTTGATTTAAACAAAAAAGAAGATAGTTACTGGAAAGAAGAATTTATTCTGGAATTGAAAATTCAGCCAAAAGACAGAGCAGTAAGAAGCAAAAAGATTGAAGATACAAAAAATATCATTTACAGAAGATTAAGAAAGGCTGGAGTTGAAGAAATTCAGATTTTAAATCATGAATATGAAAGAGAAATTCCAGAAGCTATGGAAGAAGAAGAAAATTTCATCAAGGAATATTTAAAAGTTACAGTCCAAACTTCAAAAGACAAACAACTCATTAGTAGGATTCTAACTTCAAGAGGATATTTGCGTATAGTGACAAAGCAAGAGCATCTTGACACATTAGCTGATGCAGACAAGCTTCAACTTTACTTACCAGAAAATTACGATGATACTCCTTGGACTAGACATGAATTCAGAACAATTTTAATTAAAAAATTGGTAAATGCAGATGGAGGCAGAAGCTACTTTGCAATATTCAAACCTTGGATGACAAACAGAGGTGCATTTGAAGAATTTTTAACTAATCTTGAAGGTGAAACTATTGGAATATCAATGAATCAGCTAATTACACCAATTGAGGTACGAGAAGATTCTTCAAAACTTTTTGCCTGGGGAATTGGAGACAGTGATGATGATGCCTTCTTCTATGATGTAGTACTAAATACTGGCGTAGTTCCTGTCGACTTTATGTCTGTAGAAAGAAATGAAAAAACTCCTGATATTTTCGAAATAGATCACGTTCAAGTTACACTAGCCATACTTGTTAGTATGCTAATCTTAATCGGTTTTCTTTACACTAGAGAAAAGGAAAGAAAAGAAGACGTCTATCAATTTGCATTTTCAATGATCCTACTCTTTTCATTGTCATTTACAATATTAAAGATATGGCAAATACCTGTAGATCTCTTCCTGCTAATTCCTGCAAGTGTCTTAACCATCGTTTACGCAAAGGTCCTTTACTTCAGTGAATATGATTGTAGAAAGATTACCCTTTTTGCATTAGTAATTGCAGGAATAATGTTTTTACTTGGCACAGGATATATACCAATACTAGGGAAACATCTCTTCTTTGCAATTATCCTGTTTTTCTTTGTACAGTATTTAACAAAAGAATATTTTAAACACATTAAAGTTTTAAACAGTTAATATGGAATTTTTTACAACCTATCAAACAATCACAACAATATCGTCCCTACTTGTCATAGCCCTAATCATCGGAGGACTTTTTCTTTACTACACAAATGATATCAAGCCAGCAATAATTACATTTTTCTCAATGTTACTAATACCAATATTAAGTGCAGTAACACTAATCATTCTTTACAGATTTTTTGATGTAATACCTAGTGAAAAACACACCCTGATTATGTGGTCCGTAATATTCATTAATGCAATTAATTTGAGTGTACTCATCAGTAAATATGCAAAGGAAGTTCTTGAGAAAGATTTTGACATAGATCATGTTACAAGACATCATTTTAAATCAACACTAAATCTTTTTACATCAATATTACTCCTACTCGGTGCTGTATGCATTTTCATGGATGCAAATATGTTAATAATACTCATACCAATCATCGTCATTTCTAGTATTGTAATCTGGTTCAACCATTTAATGGCTAGACTTTTACTGAAAGAGAAATGAAGTATTCACCAATCGTTGTCATAGCTGGTCCTACAGCTACAGGAAAAACAGACTTGGCCATCAAGTTATCAAAGGAATTCAATGGATATATCATCAATGGAGATTCAAGACAAGTTTTCGAAGAATTAAACATTGGTACTTCCAAACCTACACAAGAAGAAATGAAAAAGGCAAATGTCGATTTCTTTCTTTTCGGACATAGGAGTGTAAAAGAAAAATACAATCTCTACCAATATCAAAAGGAAGTTTTCGAAATTTTAGAAGCAAACAATGCAAGAGTTGCTTTCCTTGTAGGAGGAACTGGCCTTTACATAGATTCTGTAGTTTACAATTACACTTTACAACAATCAAAAAGTAGAAAAAATTTAGAAGGTTTGAGTATTGATGAATTAAAAGCAAGAGTTGGAAAAAATTTAAAAAAATTAAATAAAAGTGATCAAAACAATCCTAGGAGATTAATTCGATTTTTAGAAAAAGATTTTGAAGTATACAAAAAAGGCCAACCTTTAAAACACCTTTACCTTGTTTTACAAAAAGATTTCGATGTCTTAGAAAAAGAGATTGAGGAAAGAATAGGGAGAATGTTTGAGAATGGTTTGTTAAAAGAAAACGAAATTTTGAAAAATGAAAATGTAAATACAATTGGCTACAAAGAATTTCAGGAATATTTTGAAGGAAAAAT
>CAZELS010000150.1:0-5652 GCA_964513165.1 uncultured Candidatus Saccharibacteria bacterium | reverse complement strand
GGAAAATACTCAAGGATGGTGTAGTTAAAGGTGTCACAAATTTTGAAAATGAAGGAGTAGGAGTGAATGTTTGTCAAATATCAATATTGAAAAGCCATCATAGTTACAAGCAGGTATTTGATTCATTGCGTAAATTTTCTTTAGATTTGAAACTTTCAGTAGTAGACAAAGTTACCGATCAAAGCCTTTTTCAAGGTATCAGTTCATACTTACAATATGAAGATATTTTGTTTTTGGATTTAAACTCACGTTTTTTCAAAATATCTCGATTGGAGAAAGAAGATGAAAATGTTAAGAAAAATTTAAGCAATATTCATTTAGAAAAATATCAATTCAATCAAACTAAGGTTAAATGGACAACAATTGATAATTTGATGAATGTTTTGAATAGTACAAAGTACAAAGCTTTTTTGTGTAAATATATTTCTTCCAATTTCATGGCAAATATTTGGAGTAATTTTTTACTAAATCCAATTTTAAAGAGTAGCTCGGAAGCATTAGAAGATTTTGTTAGGGCATATATAACGATTCAGTTGCTATCTATGAATAATGATAACCCTCGAGTCTGTGAAGATTTTGGTATTAAGCCGAAAAAGAATCTTCTATGGATTAGTGGTGATTTATTAAGAATTCCAGAATTTAAAAAAATCCTTGTTTCTGTAATAGATGGTTTGGAATTGAAAGGGCAGTTTGATTTATGCTTTGATATTGATTCATTGATATATACTTTTGGAAAAAGTTTTTCAATGGGAATTAATTCAGAAGACATGATTTTTGAAAAGAAGAATTTTTTGCCAAAATTAACAAAAGTTTTCATCCCAGATATCGACTTGAGAGCTGATCAAAGAAAGGTCATATTCAGTGGTAATTTAACAACTCTTGAAGGTAAATCAACAGAAATATATGCAATGTCCTCAGAAATAACGGAGGTTAATGTAAAAGATCCAGAACAGATGTTTTTAGAAGGTAGATTTATTCGCAAAGCATATGTTGAAAAATATGAAAGAAATTTTACACTGAGTTGTATTAAAGATGATTTGTATTGGGATAGGATTATATTCGATGGTAGAGTAAAACCGGTAGTCTATGGTCCTGGTGCAAAGGCAAATACTATTAAATTTAATATGTGGCTATCTAATGAACCTTATACATAAAAGTATAAAGTATGTGAGTAGAAAGCAAGTTCAAATACCTTTCGAAGGTACTATGAAGTCTGTATTGAAGAAGGGCGATAAATTTACAAAAGGGACTGAACTTTTTAGTGTTGAAAAAAGTAGTCTTTTAGAATCATATTTTTTACCAAATGAATTGGGTATTAAAGTTGGCGAACTTCAAAAATATATTCGTCGTATTGAAGGTGAATATGTTTCTAAGGGTGACGTTATTGCGGAAAGGCTTGTTTCTGGCGGCCTAAAATCAAAAAGAGTCATTAGTGAATCCGAAGGTATTGTTGATTTTTCGAAGTTGAATTTAGGATATTTGAATATTGTTTCTGAAACAGCTGCGCAAAAATTCGAATCATCTTTTAAAGGTGAAATAAAAGAAGTTAATTTTGGTAAAGGTATAACTATTGAAACAGATGTTTGCCAAATGCCTTTCATGTATGCAAATACAGAGATTGCAACAAAATATTTTAATGGATTTCAAAGTACATTTGGTGAATTTCTCGTATTGAATGATGGCATGTCTGTAGGATCAACTAAGCATTTGCCTGATTCTTTAGAAAACAAGATTGTTTTTGCAGGAAGGTTCTTGTATCCGGAATTAGCAGTAGAGCTATTCAGAAGAGGATGTAAGTTTGTATTAGTAGGTTCTATGGATTACAACGATTTGAACAATTTAGAACTTCCTGTAGGAGTTATGACAGGATTTGGGAATATGTATGTTGATTCTACTGTTTTATTTGCGTTCAAACAGTTGGAGGGTTTCCAAGTTTCAGTTTCTACAGAATTAGGATTAGTACAATTTTTAGTTGGTTTGAATGACAAAATTAGTCAACTATTTCAGCAAGAATACTATGTGGAATCAATAAAGAAGGGTAACATTGTGAGGTCAAAAGAGGTTGAATCATATGGCTTGGTAGGGGAGGTTATATCAATAGAGGATGATGGGAACTATGCATTAGTGGCTATGCAAGAAGGTTCTCAGGTTTTAATAGACATGGAGAATCTTGAACTATATAATGAGGAATTCTCCTTGATGAGAACTAGAATTGTTTAAATTTATTCATTCTTTTTGTGAAAACCAAGAAAATCAATTACAAACCAGATATGCCAAAAATGAGCCAAACGCCTAAATTTGCGAAGTATTTGGGTGTTCTAATTTTGATTGTATGTATTTCTATAGTAAGTTTTGTTGTGGGTCGAATGTTTGAACAGGGAAGCCAATATTCTACTACAAGCAAGATTGTTAATTTGAATAAGGAGGAATTTGATTCTTCTTTATTTTGGGATGTATGGGAAAAAATAAAGTACAATTATGTCGATGAGGATGCTTTTGATGAAGAAAAAATGTTCTATGGTGCTATCAAAGGCATGGTGAATGCATTGGATGATCCAGGAACAGTCTTTTTGACAGCCGAGGAAGCAAAGCAGTTTAAAGAACATAGCGAAGGTAAATATTTTGAGGGAGTAGGAATGGAGCTGGGGTACAGAGATAATCTTGTCACCGTTATTTCACCTTTGGATGGCTCTCCTGCTAAAGAAGCTGGATTAATGCCTGGTGATGTGATATTGAAAGTCGATGATACAGATGTAAAAGCAAATGATTCTATCTATGATGTTGTACAGAAAATTCGTGGGGAAAAAGGTACACAGGTAGTAATAACTGTAATGCAAAGAAGTACCTCTGAAGTTAAGGAGTTCAAAATTATCCGTGATGCAATAACTGTGCCTAGCATTTCATTTAGCAAAAGTGATGTTGATGACGTTTACATTATGAAAGTTGGGAGATTTACAGAATCTGATTTGAAGACTTGGGCTTCTGTTTGGGATTCAAAGGTTTCTGAATTTTTGAGTACAGGTTCAAATAAATTGGTTCTTGATCTACGTGGTAATCCAGGGGGATTTTTTGATGCAGGTGTGTATGCTGCAGAAGAATTTTTACCAAAAGGAACTGTAGTTGCAAAACAGGAAGATAGGGGAGGAAGTGTTAGAGAGTACAGAGTAAGTCGAGATGGAAAGCTATTAAATACAAAAGTTGTAGTATTAGTTAACGAAGGTTCAGCTTCTGCATCTGAAATTTTGGCTGGAGCATTACAACAGAACGAGAGGGTTAAGATTGTTGGTATTGAAACGTATGGTAAGGGTACAGCTCAGAGCGTAATGGACTTGTACGATGGTTCGAGTTTACATCTAACCGTTGTTAAATGGCTTTTGCCTGATGGTAGTTGGATAAATGCGGAGAATGTAATTGTTCCTGATAGTGAGGTGGAATTGAGTGATGAAGATTTCAAAGCAGGTAGGGATCCTCAATTAGAAAAAGCTATTGAGATTTTGAAGAAATAATACAAATATTTAATTTGTAAAAAGATTGATATGGAAGAAAAAAAAGAGATAGTTAAAAAACCTAAGAAGATTTTGCAAATAAAGTGTTCTAAATCAGTGAAAGTAGCATTCATGCTATTTATTTTGATTTTGACAAGTGTTTTGGTAACGATATGGCTATATCCTTTAGCATTCGATATAACAGGAGAAAAAAATGTAGTCTCTGAGGGCGAATCAAAAATCATTGTTAAATCAGAAGAAAATATTGTTACAGAAGTAGTTGCAAAATCAATGGATGCTGTTGTAAGCATAGCTGTAAGTAAGGTCGAATTTGCTCCAGATCAAGGCATTGTTGATAGTTTTAGTAATATTGGCTCTGGCTTCATTGTTGATCCTAGTGGGATGATTATTACGAATCAACATGTAGTCTCTGATGAGAGTAGCGATTATCAAGTTATTACAAATGATGGTAGAGAGTATCCTGTTGTAAAAATATTGCACGATGATATAAATGATATTGCTTTGTTGAAAATTGAAGCTGAAAATTTGGTAGCTTTGCCACTTGGAAATTCAGATAATTTGCTTCCTGGACAACTAGTTATAGCAATAGGGACACCACTTGGAGAATATGCCGGCAGTGTGACGACTGGTGTTATTAGTGGGCTAAATCGTTCTGTATCAGCAACAGCACAAGGATTTTGGGGTATGGCAAAAACATATGAAGATGTCATACAGACTGATGCAGCTGTAAATCCCGGAAATTCTGGAGGACCGTTACTAAATTCTTCTGGAGAAGTAATTGGTGTTAATTTTGCAACTACATCAGTTGCAGATAACATATCTTTTGCATTACCTGTAAACAATGTAAAAAACAGAATTGATGAATATCGAAAATATGGGAAATTTTTGAAACCATATCTTGGTATTGAATATCAAATGATTTCTGAAAGTCAGGCTAGATATTATGAAAATGTAGTCGCAGGTGCACTGATTAGGCGAATCGTTCCTGAAAGTCCTGCAGAAGATGCTGGGTTAGAGAGATTAGACATTATTATGGAAATTGGTGGAAAGAGTGTAGTAGATTCTTTTGCTAGTGTAATACAAGAATATGGAGTAGGGGAGGAAATCGAGTTGAAGGTTTACAGGGATGGAGAGGAACTTACCCTTAAAGCTACTTTGGGAGAGATGGATTAGGTCTCATTTCAAGGAATCTAACTTTACCAAATTGGTCTTTTAGAAACTTTGTTTTGTATTTTAATCCTTCCTTGGCTAGAGAGCTTTGATTCTCAGGATCTATTTCAAATATTGCGTATTTTACATTTACTGAATCCATTTGTTTTAAAAGCTTATTATATATTTCTGTACCTTCTTTTCCGCCATCTAAAGCCAAAAGAGGTTCATAATTCTTTACAGAAATATCCAATTCTTTTATATTTTCCGATGGTATGTAAGGTAAGTTTGCAACTATCATTGTTGGAATTT
This sequence comes from uncultured Candidatus Saccharibacteria bacterium, assembly GCA_964513165.1. GTDB lineage: Bacteria > Patescibacteriota > Dojkabacteria > SC72 > T1SED10-24 > CAZELS01. The sequence goes on along the minus strand of CAZELS010000150.1, from coordinate 685 downwards.
TCTTATTGAATTTGAATTCTAACAAATTTGCTTTTACAACCTTTATGTTTTTACAATTGTTTAACTTAACATTCTCCTTTGCAATTTCTAAAGCTTTTGTACTTACATCAGTTGTATAGATTATGCCTTTGAAATGTTTGCTTAATGAAATGGCTATACATCCAGATCCTGTACCCACATCAATTATTTGTTTTATAACTTTTGTGTTTTCTAAAGCTTTTTGAACAAGTTCTTCTGTTTCAATTCTTGGTATTAGTACATTCTTGTTTAAAAGGATTTTATTTTTTCGAAAATAAGTATATCCTCGTATGTATTCCCAAGGAGTTCCTTTGTTTATGAGTCCCAAAACTTCTTTTATATCTGTTTCTTTACATTTGCAAAACTCAACAATTTCTTTCGATATTGCCAGTGGAGTAGGGTATTTGAGCTTTTCAAGAGCTCTTTGTGTTTTGAGGATTAGTATCTCATTCATCCTGCTTTTCCAATTCCTTGATTCTGAGATTTGTGATTCCATTGTTTACATCTGTAAGCATTTCTTCAATGGAGCCATTGAGTATTTCTTGTAAATTATGCCAAGATTGTTTAATACGATGGTCAGTAATTCTATTTTGAGGATAGTTGTAAGTCCTTATCTTTTCAGCCCTCATAGCAGAACCAATCTGCGAAAATCTTAAAGAACCACCGT
>CAZELS010000149.1:0-12749 GCA_964513165.1 uncultured Candidatus Saccharibacteria bacterium | reverse complement strand
TTTAAAAAAGAAAGAAAAAAGTTTTTTTACAAAGAAGATATATTTCTTTCTAGAATGGCTAGTATTTTGAAATTACCTCAACACAAATTAAAAGAATTTTTTTACCAACCTACTGCGGAGGTGATAAGGATTAACAAATTAGTAAAAGAATACGCAAGTGTTTTGAACTTTTTTGAAATGAAAGGTATTTCTTTAGAAAAAATACCTTGGGCAGAAGATACATATTTAGTAAAGAATAAATTAGGTATAGATTTAAAAATAACTTCAGAATTTTCCAAAGGTCTTTTCACAATACAAAATCTTGCTGAAATAATTCCAGTTGTTGTTTTAAATCCAAACAGTAAAGAAAAGGTTTTAGATATGTACCCTGGAGAGAGTACAATTCACATTGCAAATTTGATGAATAATGATGGAGAGATTTTGGCTCTTTCTGAAAATCCTGAAGAGGTGTTCAAAAAATTGCAAAAATATAATGTAAAAAATACTGAGGTAGAATCTGTAAAAGGAGAAGATGTTCACAAGAGATATATCGATACATTTGATAAAATTTTGCTAAACGCTCCCTCAAGTCGAGAAGGAAGCATGTATTTTACAAAAAAAAGGCCTTTGAAAAATTGGAGCATTAAGAAAACCCAGGCACTTGCAAGATTACAAAAGAAATTAATAATCGCGGCATTCAAATGTTTGAAGTCAGGTGGCTCAATGGTATATTTCACATCAACAATATCACCAAATGAAAATGAATCCGTAGTATCATATCTACTCGAGCAAGAACCAGAAGCTTCTTTGGAAAAAATTGATGTACTTCAAAATCAAGATTTTCTTAAACAAGGACTTAGATCTTGGAATGAAGAAGTTTACCACTCAGATATATCAAACACTCTTAGAACCATCCGTGGCAAAACAATGATTGGAGCCTATATCGCCCTAATTAAAAAACGTTAGACATTTTTCATTGTTAACTTCATTTTTCCATTACGGCTATCAATTTCCAAAAGTTTGACTTTTACTTTGTCTCCTACCTTTACAAACTTGTTAACATCTTTTACAAATTCATCACTTATTTCTGAGACATGAACCAATCCTGAAACTCCGGGAGCAATTTCTACAAATGCACCAAATTCAACAACTCCATCCACAATACCTTCATATATTTGCCCTACTTCTGGAACCAAAGCATAGGATTCAACAATCCTTTGTGCCTCTTCCAGTGCTTGTTTGTCAACTGCAAAGATATTCACCCTTCCATCATTATCTACTTCCATCTCTGTTTTTGTAGTTTCACTCAACATACGAATATTCTTACCTCCAGGACCAATTAATTCACCAATCTTTTCAACAGGAATTTTAACTGTAGCAACCTTAGGAGCATAAGCGGAGACTTCTTTCTTAGATTCTGGAATTGCTTTTTCCATTATGTCCAAAATCTGTGGAAGTACTTCATTTCCCTTTTGTAGTGCTGCAAAACATGCAGAAAGTGGCAAAGATTTTGCTTTTGTATCCATTTGAATTGCCGTAAAACCATCTCTAGTTCCAGTAACCTTGAAATCCATATATCCATAGAAGTCTTCTTCTCCTTTCATATCTATCAACAGTTTGAAGTCTTTTATCTCATCAGGATTATCAACAATTATTCCGATACCAACACCTGCAACAGGCCTTTTTATTGGAACCCCTGCTTCCATCAAAGCTAAACTAGAACCACAAGTTGAAGCCATGGAGCTAGATCCATTCTCTGATTGAATTTCCGACATCAAAACAATAGTGTATGGAAATTCTTCAACACTTGGTAAAACAGGGTACAATGCTTTTTCAGCAAGAGAACCATGTCCTACTTCTCTCCTACCTGGAATATATTTTATCCTTCCAACTTGACCAAAAACAAATGGTGTCTCGATGTAGTAGTGCATGTAGTTTCGTAAATCTTCTCCCATCATGTCTTCAACAGTTTGTTGTTTTCTTAATGTTCCAAGAGTAGCAATTGTCAAAACCTGGGTAAGACCCCTCGTAAAAAGACCTGAGCCGTGAACTCTTGGTAATACACCTACTTCAGCAGCAATCTCTCTTAATTCATCGAGCTTCCTGCCGTCCATTCTCTTTCCCTCCTTGAAAGCAAGATCTTTTACGATTAGCTTTAAAAGTTCCTCATATGCTTCATAGATTTCTCTCTTTGTATATTTACCATCGTATTCTTCGTACAATGATTCTAAAACGTCATCTTTAGTAATATCTTCTTTGTAAAGTTTGTCATAGTACTTGTCTTTGATTTCCTTAATCAAAGCTTCTGGTATAGGGAATGATTCGTATTCACCCTTTTTGTAATCTACTAATTTCGTAAATTCATTCTGTGCATCTAACCAAGGCTTCAATAATTTCATTCCAAGATTCATTGCCTCTTCAACTAATTCAATTTTTGTCTCCATCATATTTGAGTCAATATTTGTAAGACCAGACTCATCACCAGCTAAAACCATATTCATTTCAGAACCTTCGAAAGAATCCTTGTCAACATGCTTGTAGTGAGGAACTATTAAACCTTCTCGCAAACCAACTCTAACACCAGCTATTGGTCCTTCAAATGGTGCTTCAGAAATTTCAAGTGCTACTGATACAGCATTTATACCTAAAATAACAGGATCATTTTCAGAATCATATGAAAGAACTTTAACAATTACACTAACTTCATTTAAATAGTTTTTGGGGAAACGTGGTCTAATTGACCTGTCAATCATTCTCGCTCTTAAAATTGCATCATCACTCGGGAACTTGTCTCGTTTGATGAATCGAGAAGATGAAATTAAACCTGCTGCATACATCTTCTCCATGTATTCAACACTTAGTGGGAAATATCCCATATCCAGATTTGCTTTTGCAATATTAACAGTAGCTAACACTACAGTATCACCCATCCTTGCTAAAACAGCTGATTGGGATTTTCTTGCGAATTTACCTGTAGAAAAGCTACACTTTCTGCCTTCTATTTCAAATTCGTATTTTTTTTCTTCGAACAACATAAATAAATTTTTATTCAACTTAAATAACACAGTAGACTGTGAGAAGTATATAGAAAAATAAGCGGGAGTTCAATGAAATACTTACTTTAGGCGTAAGCTCTTTACCAATGCGGTATATCTATCAGACTCTGTTGACTTTAAATATTCTAACAATCTTCTTCTTTTTCCAACCATCTTTATCAGACCTCTTCTAGAATGGTTATCTTTTTTATGATCTTTTAAATGCTCTGACAATTCATTAATTCTTTCTGTTAACAAAGCTACCTGAACTTCAGGAGAGCCTGTATCTCCCTCATGTAGAGCATATTTCTTTAATATTTTACTTTTCTTTTCAGAATCTAGTGACATATTGATACAAAATCAATGAAAATAATCTAAGCAACCTGAATGGGAATTCTTACATTTAATTGCTTAATGTGTATAATTTACTATTTTATTGCCTTTTTGTCAAGCCTTTAAGCTATCTCTAGAGTTATTCAAAAAAAATCTATATAATGAGTTTGTAATATTTGAAATGACTGCCCATGTCAGAACAGACAACACAGCTCTCAGAAGTTCTCTATCTTAACAGTAAACTTGAGGATGCTGTGATTCCCGAAGAATTAAAAGAAAAAATCTCATTGAAAATAAAAAGGTTGAGAAGAATGGCCAGACAAGGTCAATCGGCTGTCGAGTATGAAAGTATTGCAAAATATATTGACTGGTGTTTAAGAATTCCTTGGGATAGATATATCAAGGACAATATAGATTTGGCCGAAGCAAAGAAAATTATGGATACCATACATTATGGTAGCGAAGATGTTAAATCAGTCGTTCTTGAATACTTAGCAATTTTAAGCAGAAAATATGAATTAAATGATATTACGTACTCATCACCGGTACTCGCCTTTATCGGAGTACAAGGTTCGGGAAAAACTTCATTGGCAAGAGCAATTGCAAAAGCTCTAGGGAGACCATTCCATCGGATATCTCTGGGTGCATTAGGGCATGCAAGTGAATTGCGTGGTTCTCCATCAGAAAATCTTGGTTCAGAACCAGGCAGCATTATTAGGTCAATAGTGAAATCAAATTGTATGAACCCTGTCATACTGCTCGATGAATTTGACAAGGTAAGTGGAGATGAAGGTGCTCGAAAAGATTTCATGGCTATTATGTTAGAGCTACTTGACCCTGAACAAAATCTTAATTTTCGTGACTGGTATGTAGACTATCCTGTAGATCTTTCAAAAATTCTTTTCATTGCGACAGCAAACAGATTTACAACCATAGCAAGGGAACTGCTTGATCGTCTCGAATTTATCCAATTCAACGATTACAAACTTGAGGAAAAAGCAATCATTGCAAAGTACTATCTTTTCCCTAAAGTTTTACACTACGCTGGATTAAAAAGTGAAGAATTAATAATTAGCGATGAAGCTTGGCCATATATCGCTTCTGCTTTTGGACAAGATCAAGGAGTCAGAAGATTAGAGCGTAATTTACAAAAATTAGCTCGTAATGTTATTAAACAAATAGTTATGAAGCAAACAAGTTCTGTGAAAATAGATAGAAACAATGTTCAGGAATTTACGAAGAATGTTCTACCTCATATCGAAGCAGTGAGGAATATTGACTATACTGAATCTCCCAAATAATTATCCGTTGGCTATGAGTAGTTAACTCTTAATCCATAAATTGTATCTAACTCTGAGAAGAACCTAGGTAGGAAATCAGCACCTTTGTATGAAAAAGCTGCCCTACTTGAAGAGCCATATCCATCAAAAACCTGGGCTATTTTCAAAGCAGAATATCTGTCTGTGTCATTCGATTCCACAACAACATTAACATGATCTTCATCTATATTGTAAACAACAAATGCCAAATCAAAATCCCTTGAAATATTGAAAATAATTTTACCCCTTAAGTCAACGTTGGAAAGTTGAACTTCTCTTGTAAATACTTCTGACCAAATCACACGTGCATTTTTGTCTATTTTAACATTCTCCATAACCTTCATTTGCAACTGCAAATTAGCCAAATCCTTACTATAATAAAGTGATTTCATAACCTTGTTGAAATCTGCTCCAAATTTCACTAAATTCGCAACTATCAACCAACCATTATTGTCTCCTCCTTCAAAAAGTCTGTATCTTGTAACTATACCTTGTAAAAGATAGTTCAAAACATCTTCAGACAAATCTGTTGAGAATGATTTCAAAAATTCGTAAATAACCTCACTGTAACTCTTATGACCATTAATCAAAAATTTGTAATCTCCGATATCAGTTTCTTTTTTTGTTATGGAAATTACTGGAGCTACATTAAAAAGCTCTTTGTATTTTTCATCAACCTTACTTAATTCTTTAACACCTAGAGAAAACATTAAATCAAAAGATGATCCACCTGAAATCAACTCTACATTTTTAAAATCAAAAAGGTCATCACCAGGAGTAATTATGAAATTAAGTTTTCTTGTATCTTCATCTCTTTTACATACAACTTTTTCAATTTTTGCTTTACTGTAATCTACACTAACAACATATTCTTTCGATTTTGGCTCTTTCAAAACCTCTACACCTTCGATGTAAAGCATATCCTTTATTGATTGGGGAAGTTCTTGTGGACAAATAACTTTGAATTCTTTACCTTGCTTTAAACAAACTTTTGACAATGCAATAATGGAAGCAGCCTTATCTACCATATTAATAGTAGGCGTAAAAAGAACAATTGATTTTGAATTTTTGAATTTTGTAAGTGCTTTACTTAAATCTTCGAACATTTTAACAATATGAAATTTATTTTAAGACTTTAAAGCAGTAGAGAAGATCACCAACTTCAATATTTTTTGCTGGATTGTTCAATACTACACCAAACTCACCTCCTTTACTTCCCTCCTTAATATCATTCTTGTTGTGCTTCATCGATATGATTTTTCCTTCTGCAATTATTTCATCATTTCTGACAATGTATGCTTTGTTACCTTTCCTTACAAAACCATCTCTACCCTTACAACCAATGACTTGTGTACCATCAGAAAGTTCAAAAATACCTCTGATTTCAGCACTACCTATCTCCTCTTCTAAATCCTCAGGAGAGGCTAATGCTTGTACAGCGTCAGCGATTTCATCTATGAGTTTGTAGATAATATCGTAAGTTTTTGTAAAAACTTTTAATTTTGATGCTAAATCCAAAGCTCCTTTTTCATAGGAGACTTCGAAACCTAAAACAACAGCCTTTGTAACAGAAGCTAACTCTATATCACCGATATTTATATCACCAACAGCACTTTTGACAATTTCTACCTCTATTTCTTCTTCTGGAATTTTTGCAACAGATTTTTTGATTGCTTCAAGAGATCCTTCTGAAGAACTTTTTATCAAAACTTTGAAATTCTTTCTTTCAACATCCTTGTTTTCATCTCCAAAAAAACCTGCCAAAAGAGCAGCTTCATCAACTTCTCCCTCATCAGCTTTTACTTCTTCTTGCTTCTCTTCAAATTCAAACAAACTTTTTGCGAGTTTTTCATCCTTCTTAGACAAACAAAATACCTCTGTACCCAAATCAACTAGATTAGAGAGACCAATAATGCGACCACCAAACCCCTGTTTCAAATCTTTCAAAGTCGTACCTTCTTCAGTTAAAAATGCTTTGATTTTTTCAACAAAAATTTCATCCTTTATTCTGTATGTGAACCAATCTCCTACTGAAAAATTTCCTTCTTTTACTACAAGAGTAGCTACAGAGCCTCTTGTTTTATCTTTTATTGATTCAAGAATGAATCCTTTTGCTAAAACTCCTTCAGGTAATTTCTTTTCTTTCTTTAGATCTGTTACATCAACAACTAAATTAATCATTTCCAAAAGTTCATCTACTCCTTGACCTGTTTTTGCAGATACCTCAACTACAGGAATATCTCCTCCCATACCTTCAACAAGCAAACCCTTATTTGCTAAATCTCTTTTTATCTTTGCAACGTTTTGCTCTCCTAAATCAACCTTGTTTATGACAACAATTGGTTTTGCAGGAGCATTCTTAATGATTTCAATTGATTCAACAGTCTGTGGTTTTACTCCATCATCTGCAGCAACTATCAAAAGTACAATATCAGCAACACTGCCTCCTCTGAATCTCATAAGGTCGAAAGCTTCATGACCTGGTGTATCTACAAATGTAATTAGAGCATCAACATCCTTTTTTGGATTGATTGTAAAAGCAGAGATTTTCTGAGTAATTCCACCAACTTCTTTGAGTTGTACACTTGCCTCTCGAATGTAGTCAAGAAGAGTAGTCTTACCATGATCAACATGGCCTAGAATTGAAACCACAGGTATTTTTCTAACTTCTTCTTTAGATTTCATAACTACTTTTTTAAATTAATTCTTACTTTTTCTTTTCCTTCTTTTCTACCTTTTCTTTTTTCTCTTTCTTCTCTACCTTCTTTTTTTTATCTACCTTTTCGTCCTCCTCTTCTGTTTTTTCTGTTTCTTCTTTTTCCTCTTTTAATTTAGCCTTCTCTTCTTCAGCCTTCTTTGAACCAGATATCTCTATCTTTAACCCTGTAAGCTTTGCTGCTAAACGAACATTTTGACCTTCTTTTCCAATTGCAAGAGAAAGTTGATCATCATCAACTTTTACAAATGCTATCTCTTCATTAATTTTCACATTTTTTACCTTTGCAGGACTCAATGCATTTTCAACAAATTTTGCTAAATTTTCATCCCATTCAATGATATCTATTCTTTCTTCTCCTAACTCTCCCATGATATTAGCTATTCTTACACCCCTTTGACCAACACAAGATCCAATTGAATCAACACCATCTTGATTTGAGAAAACCGCAATCTTACTTCTAGAACCTGCTTCTCTTGCAACCTCTTTTATGGTTACAACATCAGATGCAATCTCTGGAACTTCCATTTCAAAAAGAGCTTCCAAAAATTTCGGATCTCCTCTAGAAACAATCAACTCTCTACCTCCAGAAGATTCATCAATTTCTTTTAACAAAACTTTGTATCTATCTCCAATTCTGTAAAATTCACCTGGGATACTTTCTTCTAGTGGCATATATGCATTTGCTTTTCCAATTTCAAAAACTGCTCTGTCTTTTTGCATCCTTTGCATGAGTGCAGTGAAGACTTCACCAACTTTACCACTGAATTCTTCAAGGATAGAGTCTCTTTCTGCTTCACTAATACTTTGATGTATGACTTGCTTTGCTGTTTGAGCTGCAATCCTACCTAAATCTTGTGAAGGCATTTCAATCTCAACTACTTCACCTTCTTTCAAACTAGAATCAATCTTTTGTGCTTCAGCAACAGATATTTCACAATCTGCATCTTTAACTTTTTTAACAATCTCTTTCTTTGCAATCATTTTAAACTGTCCATTTTGCCTATCTAATTCAACAGACAAACAAGAATCTTCAGACAATCCGAGCTCTTTACGATATGCATGTAGAACTGCTAATTCTAATGTCTCGTAAATTTTCTCAGGGTCTAAACCTCTTTCAGAACAAATTTGATTTATTGCTGCTACAAATTCTGTTAATACAGCCATTGTAAAAAAACGTAAGAATTTAAATAAAAAGGGTGAGATAAACCCACCCACTCTAGAACTATCAAGAATTTCTACTACTAAGGAAATTATACCACAAATCTACTTTTTTCTCAGCTCTTCCCAAAGTTTTCTCTCTTGCCTAGATAATTTCTTAGGAATCAAAATATCCAAGCGAACATAATGGTCACCTCTTCTTGATGGATGCCCAACAACAGGAACACCTTTACGCTTAATTTTAAATATCGTACCAGACTGAGTACCAGCAGGGACTTTTAATGTCACTTTACCTGATACAGTATCAACAGAAACTTCTCCACCCAAAACAGCTGTTACAATATCAATTGATTGTATTGAATAAATATCATCACCTCTTCTTTCAAAAACTTCATGCGGATCAATTGAAAGTTCAACAAAAAGGTCTCCTGGTTCACCTCCTCCTGCTGGATAGTTACCACCACCTCCGAACCGTAGAGTCATACCATCGTATGCTCCCGCAGGAATTTTCATTTTTACTTCTTCCTTTTCATTTCTTACACCACTACCATTGCATTCAGAACAAACATCTTCTGGTACCTTACCTGTACCTTGACAATCTGGACATTCAGAAACGAACGCCATTCTACCAAAAAAACTGTCCTGAACCTTCTTAACCTGCCCAACTCCGCCACATGTAGGACACTCTTTTTTCTTTCCCGTCTTACTACCACTACCATCACATTTTTTACATGGAACGTCACGCTGTATATTTATGACGATTTCTTGCTCCTCCATTGATTCCAAAAAGTCCATCTTTACCTTGTAGCGTAAATCACTACCTTTACCATTTCTCTTTTGTCTCTGTCGTGTAAACCCTTGACCAAAAAATTGACTAAAAATGTCTCCCATATCAAATGGAGTTCCACCAAAATCTGCATATTCATAACCTCCAGCACCTCCAGGATTAAAACCTTCAGTACCTGCATGACCATATTGATCATATGCTTTTCTCTTACCTTCATCAGAGAGATTTTCATATGCTTCTTGAACCTCTTTGAATTTTGCATCTGAATCACCATTTTTGTTGTGATCCGGATGGTATTTCTTCGCTAATTTTTTGTATGCTTTTTTAATTTCTTGAAGAGTTGAATCCTTCTTTACTCCAAGAACTTCGTAATAGTCTCTTTTTTCCATAAGGGTTATTTTAGCAAACTAGAAGTAATATTGCCAATGACGTTGACTATTTCATTAAATTTGATAGCATTAAAGTATGAGAAAAGATGTTTTTGAATGGAATTTCGAAAAAAGAGAAAAAGACAAAACAAGAAGGCTAAGTATTCTAAGACTTGTCCTCTCAACAATCCTAGCATTAGTTGGATTGACAATACTGGTATCACAAATCTTCCCTGTAGTAGGTTCTTTTTTTAGAGGTAAATTGCTCGAAGCACAGTTCAATTCTATTGCAAAACCACTACCCGATTCTTACAAACAATATGTACAAGGAGAATTCGCATACTACAATCCTGGTACAGGATATTTTTCAGATCTTTCAAATCAAGCAGAAATTTATGCCTACGAACAATCGAACGTGTTGGTAAACAAGGATTACAAAGAAAATATGGTGTTGACTATTAGTTCGGTGGGTATAAATAGTATTCATATTTCCTCTAATGTCGAAAGTGAAGATGAAAATGTATACAACCAATACTTGAAAAAAGGTGTCGCCCATTTCAAAGGTACACCTCTACCAGGAGATGGTGGTAATTCCTTTATTTATGGACATAGTGCAATAAATAATTTTTTCAGATCACATCCGAATCTACCAGAAACAATTTTTACACATCTTGAAAAAGTAGATATTGGCGATAGAGTAGAAATTGAAAGGGATAATAGTGTATTATCATATACAGTCAGAAGGAAAAAAATTGTAGAGGCAGATGATTTCAGCATATTTAATAAATCTGGAAGTAAAGAAACTGTAACCCTTATGACTTGTTGGCCAATTGGTATTGGCTCAAAAAGATTAGTTTTAATAGCAGAGCTAAATGAATTTTAATGACCCTAGATTTGTAAAAAAGATCTTAATTTTTGGTGGCATACTCTTAATAGTGCTTCTTGGAATACTTGTATTTCTTCTTTTAAACAGAAACAAAGAAGGAGATCCTGTGACTCCAACTAGACCAAGAGCAGAAAATGTTACTTTAGAATATTGGGGACTCTGGGAACCCGAAAGTGTCATGGCTCCATTAATTCAAGAATATGAAGCAGAGAATGAAGGTGTAAAAATTAAATATACACAGCGTTCTTTTAGCGATTACGAAGAAATCCTCTATACACGATTACAACAAGGTACTGTTGGAGATTCTCCTGCACCTGACATTTTGAAAATTAACAATTCATGGTTACCAAGATTCGAAAGCTTACTTGTACCAATTCCCTCAAGCGTTATGGATACACAAACATACGCAGATACTTTCTTCCCCACATGTATAGAAGACTTCACAGGAAGTGATGGAAATATCTATGCTCTGCCTCTTTCTGTTGATGGGCTAGCCTTGTATTACAACAAAGTTTTACTTTCACAAGCAGGCGTTTCAGAACCACCTCAAGATTGGGATGGATTGATAGAGTTGGCAAAGAATTTGACAAAAACCGATTCAAACAATCGCATTACCCAAGCTGGTTTAGCAATGGGAACAGCAAAAAATATTGCCCATTCTGCTGATATTTTCTCTTTCTTACTTCTACAAAACAACATTGAAGTCATAAAGGAGGGAGAATTTTTGGAAGTTGATTTAAACAACAACAGTGCAAAAAGGACACTTCAATTTTACAGAAGCTTTGTACAAGATCACAATGTATGGTCAGATGATTTACCTTTAGATTTGGAGATGTTTTTTAAAGGAGAATTAGCTATGTTCTTTGGACCAAGCTGGAGAGTTTTTGACATTATCGAAGCTGCCTCCTCAATTGAATTCGATTTTGTACCAGCACCTCAACTTGAAGCCAATGAGCCAGTATATTACGCAATGTACTGGGGAGAATCTGTATCAAAATCAAGCCCATACCAAGAGGAAGCATGGAAATTTTTGAAATTTTTAACTGAAAAAGAAAGTATGCTGGAATTTCATTCTGAAGGTTCGAAAATCAGAGCCTTTGGTCAACCATACTCTAGGATGGACATAGTGGAAGAGTTAGAGGAGAAAAAATATGTTGGTACAATTACAGAGATGGCGAAAGATATGAAAGCATGGAAGATGTCACAAAACTCCAATGTAGAAGAGCAAATTAACAATGCCATAGTAGATGGAGATCTAGAAAAAGCACAAGAAAATATCAATACTTTTCTTTCAAATCTTTAAACTCGTTGCATTAACATAACAAGGTATAGTATATTATGTTAATGATTACGAATCTAAAAAGAAGGCAAAAACCATTCCTTTCAATATTTTTCACTGTAATAATCATTTCAACAATCCCCATAGTAATATATTCTTTACTACAATCTCAAAGCTTTGATCCAAGAAATTTAGCTCAGGAAATGAATACGACCCCTACTAATTGTACAATTAATTTCCCCTATGTAAATACAAAAACTCTTGCTGTAAACAAAAGATATCAAATACTTGTCTATGGAAACACATCTGGTGAAAATATACAGAGCATCAATATTTTTGACAAAAACGACAATACCCTTTTTACAAAAAACTATCAAAATGGAGTAAATAGTGTTTCTGAAATTTTTGTATTTTCACCAACACAAACAGGAGAAGAAAATATTTTTGGAGAGATTAAAACAGATACTGGAATATATGAATGTCGAATGGACAAAGAACAAGAATTACTTTTTGTTGTATCAAATAATTCTGCACCAGAATTTTTAACAGATCCATATATCAGTGCCATACCACCATCAAACTCTGTTACTACATCCCAAAACTATGAATATATTTTAGAAGCAGCAGACAGAAATGGCGATCAAATACAATATCATTACACATTTACACCCAGAGCAAATTGGATTAACAAAACCATAATTGAAAACGGAAAGGATGGCAAGCTTCAGTTGAAATTCTATGGAGTTCCTGACAAAGAAGGAAGCTACCTTGCAAACATCTTCATCCATGATGGATACAACAAACATCTTTCTGCACAAAGCTGGATTATCAATGTAGGCACAGAGAGCTCTGATACCCCTGTGAGGCTTGAAGCCGTATTACCAGC
>CAZELS010000148.1:0-3741 GCA_964513165.1 uncultured Candidatus Saccharibacteria bacterium | reverse complement strand
AGTAGGCTCTACGTGTCAGGGTAAGTATGTAGGTAAACGATTCTTAGTGCCTAGCGAAGTCTTTGCAGCTTCGATATTTGACTATGTGTTGTTTAATGGTGAAGGAGAGTTAAAGCCTGAAAGAATTGTACGAAATTAAATTTAGTTTTTAAAAATATGTCTAAAAAGAAAATATTGATTGTTGAGGATGAGGAGATGTTGTTGGAAACTTATGCTGAAGCTCTTGGAAGAGCTGGCTATGATGTTGTCAAAGCAAATGATGGATACAAAGGTTTGGAAATGCTGGAGAGTCACAAAGACGAATTAGGTTTAGTCATTTTGGATTTGATGATGCCTGGATTAGATGGTTTAGAAGTTTTGAGAATTAAACAAGAACCTACAGACAAATATGGTGGAGCTCCAGTTTTAGTTTTAACAAATATGAGCAGTGAAAAAGCTATTAAGGAGGCTTTCGACATTGGTGCAATCTCTTACCTTATCAAAATGGAAATGGATATGGAATCTCTTGTAAAGGAAACCCAGAAGATTTTGAAGAATTAGTCTAGTATATTTATTGAAACTTATTGAAAATGAAAAAATCTAAGTTAAGGATTATACTGACAATTTCTTTTTTAGCGGTGTTCTTAATTGGAATTTTCATATATATTTTATTCCAGCGTCCTTCCCTCTCACCTATTGATGTAGCATTAGGCTTAAGAAATACTGTGATGAGTTTGGCTGTAGATGATGAACACACAACTGATGATTTCGAAAGTTTGGTTTTTGCAAAGAATCTCTATAGTTATAATACTTGTGAAGATAATGTCAAAGTACATTTTACAAAAGCGTGGGCAAGAGATTGGCTCTACATTGCTATCGGGGATGTTTTATATTCTGAGATATCCAAAGAAGATTCTCAGAAAGAGTCTTTGACGCAAATGATTGAGGATCTTTATGAAAATAATAAGGTGGGTACCTTGTTAGATGCATATACTTTTCACGGTCAGGAATCATACTGTTTACCTTATCTACTTCTAGATGATTTAAAGGGTAATTCCGAAGACTTCGCATACAGTGAAAGTTATGATTTGGCAGAAAGATTATGTAAGGATTTTTATTATACAGGAGATGAAATGTGGTATACAGCTGAGCCTATAGATAGTTTGTGTAAGTATGGAGAGAATTGTTTGGATGATGAAACTTTCTATAATACTTTAGATATTCTACTTAATCAACCGGTTGAGACTATGCCCACTTTTGAATTTGGATTAGTTACGCAAGAGGACAGATGGTTACGTCCTGTCGATGTAATGAGTGATAATTATGTTGTTGCTTATGAGAGTTCGAGCGATGATTATGTCTCATGGACAAACCATCAAATAATTATTGGACTTTACAGTATGATGTATTATGATTATGAAATAAGGAGTCTTGAAACTACTCAGAATGTGTGTGATTTTGCTCCAGCATATCACCTTGGTTTGATGAAAGCGTTATCAGTAAAGGGTAAATATTTGCAAGATTCTGCCTTGATTGAAAGGAACCAAAGGATATTAGATAGTTTAATTAAATACTGCTTTAGTTCGGACACAGATTTTCAGGATGCATTATTTAGTGACTTTGAATTTAGTCAACAGATTGAGCTTTATTATTTATTTGAAGATCGGTTTGAAGGTTTTGATATAAATAAATATGTAAATAAATTTTTAAGTTCCAATAGTACCTTTAGACCTTATGAAGGTTCAAAGTATTTGTTTCTCGATGTAAAATCTACCAATGTTGATGTTGATGAATGTGTTGATGTTGACATTGATTTTGGACGTAACGCTAAGACGTACTTTTATTTATTAATGCATAGTATATATGGTAAATAGACTGAAAAAGCAAAAGCTTTTTAATGTACTTTTTTTTATTTTACCTTTGTGTGTAGGTTTGTTTGTGGCTATGGTTAGTTATGTAGACGCATGCTCGAGTAGGCCATATGGTAGTGGGTGTTGGGGTGTATGTCCTTCAGGAACAGTTACAGTACCGGCTGGCACGCCTGGTGCTTTCGCATGTTGTTGTCAACAATGGCAACTAATGGATCAATCCTGCCCGTGTCAGAATCTAGTCTGGTGTGTGGTGCCTTGCAGTCCAGTCAATGGTGCTTGTGGTAGTGCTAATGGTGGTACTTTTACTTCTACCCCTACTTCAGGTTTATGTTCTAGAGGTAGTGCCTCTAGTGTCAGTCTGTCTGGTGATACATATCGTTGGTCATGTTCAGGCTCATGTGGTGGATCATCTGCATCATGCAGTGCGAAAAAATGTAATTGTTGGTGTAATACATGTAATCCTCCTTCTTGTCCAAGTGGTACAACGGAAAACAATACAGGTTCAATATGTAAGTATGGTGACTTGAGAAATAACTGTGGATATAGTTGTAATGTATCAGGTTGTGGTAGTGTTAGTGGATGTTATAGTAGCGTCAGAAGTTGCTATTATGTTGAAAATTCTCCTGCCCCAACAGCACCTACAGCAATTAATATTCAAGTTGGTGGTCAAACATGTGATTTAGGTAATAACATTCGAATACCCTACCCTGCCTATGGTAATGTATATAGCTTCTTGGCACGAGGGTCTATAAATAATAGAGCCTCAGATCCGATCAGGGGCTATGTTCCACAAATTAATTATCGATATAGCTTTTTGACTGCAACCTCTGCTTGGCTAAGCACTACTACTCGGTATTCTCCATTACTTTCTATTAATCAAGGTAATACATATAGCGTTTCGGCTGATGCTCGAAGTATAAATCGCTGTAATGGATATGCTTACAGCAGTGCAATCTCACGAGATTTTGTTGTAAGTTATGTTCCAGAGGTGATTAGTATAACACCAATAGGTGATCCAAATGATGGAGTATCTGGCAATATTAATTACGATGGTTCTAAAAACGATTTTGATTGTACTGTAGATAATCCAAAGACTTTTAGGGTAGTATTTGAAGATTTGGATGGTTGTGGCGATATCTGGTCAGGCGCTTCAGCTAATACGAATATATGTGGTGGAGTTAAGGATAGGGTTCTTTCATTACGTGCTGTCAGGACTGATAATGGGACAGTATTTTCTTCTTCAACTTCAGCTCAGAATATCAGTTGTAATGGAAATCAGTTAACAGCTGATTTTCGTCTTACTTTTGAAGGAGATGAGAATTTCAGTCTAGATTTAGAAGCATTAGCAGTAGATATCGTTGGTAATAATTCAGGTTGGATGCAACCTTTAGGAGCTGTATGGACCTATGATGGTCGTAGGCCAGAATTAGTTATAGATAGTAGTGCAGTTGTAGGAGTAGATCGTCTAAATGTTGATTGGACTGCAGATGATAATATCAGTAATCTCTCTGGGATACAGAGTGTTCGTCTCTATTCAAAACTCAATCAAGGTACCATACTTGATAGGCCAGATGATTACAGTAGCATTATTTACAAAGATGAGGGCATAGATGTTCATAACAACATAGGCGAATATTTGTTGTCTTGGGATTCAGGTATGTATACTCCATTAGAATCTAGATCTAATGTATCCTTGAGTAGTAGCGACACAGTAGATATTGGGATTAACCAAGATGGATCCTTAGATTTCAAGATAGAGGCTGTAGACCGAGCTTGTAACTTTGCAAGTAGCGAGAGCAGAATGACCTTAGGTTCTCCATGGATAGCTACACGAGGAGGTTTAGTATATTCCCAAGGTAATATCAATTTATCCATGAAGCAGAGTTTGTAT
>CAZELS010000147.1:0-6811 GCA_964513165.1 uncultured Candidatus Saccharibacteria bacterium | reverse complement strand
TATCGCAAAAAGACAAAAATCAGGTAGGAATAATCAAGGTAGAATTACTGTAAGACATAGAGGAGGTGGGGTTAAGAGGAGAATTAGGACAGTTGATTTCAAAAGAGACAAGCATGGTATTCCAGCAAAGGTCATTGGGTTTTACTTTGATCCAAATCGATCAGCCAATTTAGCTCTTCTACAGTATGCAGATGGTGAAAAAAGGTATATAATTGCGCCAAAAGGATTAAAAGAAGGAGGAAATGTTGTGTCTGGTGAAAAGGTCGATTTTCTAGTAGGAAATGCAATGCAAGTTGGAAATATACCTTCTGGTACTGAAGTTCATTGTGTTGAGAGTATCGCTGGAAAAGGAGCTGCTTACGGTAGATCTGCAGGACAAATAATCATTGTTCAAGGAAAAGACTCTACTGGAAAGTATGCGCAGTTAAAAATGCCATCAGGAGAAATTAGGCTTGTAAATGCAGATTGTATGGCCACTATCGGACAAGTTGGAAATGAAGACAAAATGAATGTTAAATATGGTAAGGCTGGAAGAAGAAGACTTTTAGGTTGGAGACCAACAGTAAGAGGTAAGGCAATGCATCCTGCGCAACATCCACATGGTGGAGGAGAAGGAAAAGGATCAATTGGTCAGGCTAAGGATAAGTGGGGTAACAGATTGCATGTAAGAACAAGAAAAAATAAGAGAACAGAAAGATTAATAATTAAGCGTAGAAGGTCAAAAACAAGGCCTTTTGCAAAGAAATAAACTTTTAAAATCAAAATATGTCTAGATCGCTAAAAAAAGGACAATATGTAGATGAAAAGCTAGAAAAGAAAGTTAAGCAGGCTAAGGATTCTGGTTCAAGAACTGTCATAAAGACATGGTCAAGAGCTAGTGTAATAACTCCTGAGATGGTTGGTTTAACAATTGGTGTTCATAACGGCAAAAAGCATGAGAATGTTTTGATTTTAGAAACTATGGTAGGTCATAAATTAGGAGAATTTTCTAGAACTAGGATTTTCAAAGGACATGCTAAAAAAGGAAAAATTTCGAAGGTATATGGTGGTACAGGTAGATTTGAAGAAGGAAAAGAATAAATATGGATAAAAAAATATACAAATCACAATTTAAGAATATAGCACAGTCACCACAAAAGTTGAGATTGGTGGCAGATGTTGTAAGAGGTAAGAAAGTGCTTGTTGCTTTTGATTTGTTAAAACTTTTGAATAAAAAAGGTACAAATTTTGTAGAAAAATGTTTGAAAAGTGCAGTAGCAAATGCGAGCAATATTGATGGTATCGGCCCTGAAGAACTTGTTGTGTCAACAATAACTGTTGATGAAGCTCAGACTTTAGGTAGAGTAAGATTCGCATCAAGAGGAAGAATTGGTAGTATCTCGAAAAGGAGATCTCATTTAAATATTGAATTATCTATTAAATAAAAATTATGGGACAAAAAGTTAACGCAAATGCATTGAGATTAGGAATTAACAAGAATTGGAAATCTTCATGGTTTTCTAATTCTAAAGAAATATATACCAAGAATTTGGCTGAGGATCTTGCAATAAGAGAATATGTTAGAGGTGCTTTCAAGCAATCTGGTTTAGAAAATGTGTTTGTTCGAAGACATGGAGATAAGGTTGAGGTTGAGGTTGCGGTAGCGAGGCCTGGAGTAGCGATTGGTCGTGGAGGTGAAGGTATCGAGAACGTTAAAAAAGCATTGTCTAGAAAATTTAAAAAAGCAGTAGATGTAAAAATCTCAGAAATTAAAAAAGCAGATACATCAGCTAGAATAATTGCTCGTAGTATTGCAGATGGTATTGAAAGAAGGCAGCCACCTAAGCTTTTGATGATGAGTTACAAAGAAAAAGCTATGGCTTCAGGAGCAAAAGGAATAAGGATTTGGGTTGGAGGAAGAATTGGAGGAAATAGTCAAGCAAGAACAATTAAAATCTCTGAGGGTCCTGTACCACTACAGACTTTTAGAGCTCAAATTGATTTTGCAAAAGAGACTGCACATACATTGGATGCTGGTTTACTTGGAGTAAAAGTATGGGTATATAATCCAGAAAAATTAGATGAAACTAAAAGGAATCAATAATTATGTTGCAACCAAAGAAACAAAAATACAGAAAACAATTTAGAGGCGTTATGAGAGGTGTAGCCATGTCTAACAATGAGGTCTTGTATGGAGATTTTGGTTTGAAATCATTAGATTCTGCATGGGTAAAAGCTAGGAATTTGGAAGCTGCGAGAAGAACAATATCGGGTGCTACAAAAAGAAAAGGTAAAGTTTGGATTAAAGTTTTTCCAGACAAACCATATACACAGAAAGCAAACAATTCGAAAATGGGTAAAGGAAAGGGAGATGTTGAAGGTTACGTAACTATTGTTAAACCAGGCACTATACTTTTTGAAATTGGTGGTGTAAGTGAAGAGATTGCTAGGAAAGCACTAACATTAGCTTCACATAAATTACCAATAAAAACTAAGATTGTAAGTAAGGTAGAAATATAATGGAAATTAAAGATATGAAAAAAATGAAGAAAGAGGAATTAGAGAAAGAATTGCAAAAAATGGAAAATGAATTGCAGGTTGTAAAGAAAGATGTTCGTAGTGGAAAAGAAAAGAATGTAAAAAAAAGCTTGAGAATAAAGAAAAATATTGCTAGAATACACACTGTTTTGAATGAGAAATAAATTTTAACTAATTAATGATGGCTGAGAAGAAAAAGACAAAGAAAATTGAAGTGAAGGATGTAAGCAAGAGAAAACTTGTTGGTGTTGTTGTTAGCAATAAGATGGAAAAGACAGTAAGAGTATTGGTAGAGAGACAAAAGAGCCATCCTGTATACAAAAAGGTTGTAGGTGTTAGGAAAATATACTTTGCACATACGGATAAAGAATTAAATGAGGGAGATCAAGTAACAATTCAGGAATGTCGACCTTTTTCAAAAAATATTAAGTGGATAGTAATATGATACAAAAAGAAACAAAATTAACAATTGCAGATAATAGTGGAGGAAAGATAGGACGCATCATAGGTTTCAAAGGGAAATCAAATGCGAGGATTGCTACTTTGGGAGATATCGTAATTGTCTCAGTTCAGCAAGCAATACCTCGTGCTATGGTAAAAAAGCATCAGGTGGAAAAAGCTGTTGTTGTTAGAACTGCTAAAGAAGTTAGAAGAAAAGACGGTACATACATTAGGTTTGATGAAAATGCAGTAGTTCTTTTAGATGGGGCTAAGAAAACACCTAAAGCAACACGTATTTTTGGACCAATTGCACGTGAATTGAAAGAAAAAGGTTTTGACAAAATAATTTCATTAGCACCAGAAGTACTTTAAATATGAAAATAAGAACAAACGACACAGTAAAAATATTGTATGGGAAAGATGCTGGTAAAACAGGCAAGGTTCTTAAAATTTTACCAAGTGAAGGTAAGTTAGTTGTTGAAGGAATGAATGTTTTTAAAAGACATCTTAAAGGAGATGGACGTCAAAGACAGTCTGAGATTGTTGATTTGATTAAACCTATGCCAATCTCTAAAGTAATGTTGGTATGCCCTGCATGTAAAAAAACAGTTAGAGTTGGTTACAAAGTTGAAGAGAAGAAAAGAGTTAGAATTTGTAAAAAATGTAATAAAAATGTAGATAAAGTTATAGAAAAAAAAGAAACTAAGAAAAAATGAACAGACTAAGAGAACAATATAAAACTAAATACAGGGGTGAATTACAAAAAGAGCTTGGCTTGAAAAGCGTCATGGCTGTGCCAAGATTGCAAAAAATAATTGTAAACTGTGGAGTTGGAGAAGCTGTTACTAATGCTGAAGCTCTTAACGATGTTGTTGAGATTTTGAGCTTAATTACAGCTCAGAAACCTGTTTTAACAAAAGCGAAAAAAGCTATAGCTACTTTTAAAATAAGAAAAGGTGATAACATTGGAGCAATGGTGACGCTAAGAGGTGAAAGAATGTGGGACTTTTTTGATAAATTGGTTAATGTTACATTTCCTAGAATCAAAGATTTTCATGGATTTTCCAAGAAGGCATTTGATGGAAGTGGTAACTATTCAATAGGTATTGAAGATCACATTGTTTTTCCTGAAGTAGATCCTAATAAAGTTCAAAAGATTAGAAGTTTACAGATTACTTTTGTAATGAATGGAACTGATGAGAGTTCAAAAGCGTTTTTAGATAAATTTGGTTTTCCTTTTGGTAAAAATGGCAACTAAAGCAATGATAGCAAAACAGAAAAGGTCGAAGAAGAATCCTAAATATAGTTCTAGGACATATAACAGGTGTCATCTTTGTGGACGTCCGAGAGCATATATTAGGAAATTTGGATTGTGTAGAATTTGTTTCAGGAATTTAGCTCATGAAGGGGAATTAGTTGGTGTGAAGAAATCTAGTTTTTAAATTACTTTAAACATTTAATTATAGTTATGATAAATGATACAGTCGCAGATTTTTTGGCGAGAATGCAAAATGGAATTATGAGAAACAAAAAGGAAATCATTGTCTTGAAAACAAAGCCAATTGAAAGTATATTGGAAATTTTGAAGAAGGAAGAGATGATTGTTGATTTTGAAGTTAAAGATGACCATATTGTCGTTATGCCTTTGTACAAAGGAAGGGAAGCAGCAGTTTCAAAATTTAAGAGGGTAAGTAGACCTGGTCAGCGCCTGTATATAAATGCTGTGAATATTGTACCGATAATGAATGGTAGAGGAATTTCGATAATTAGTACTTCACAGGGCATTATGTCTGGTCCCTTAGCTAAAAGTAAGGGTATCGGTGGAGAACATATTTGTAATATTTGGTAAAAACTATGTCTAGAGTTGGTAGTAACCCAATAACAATTGAAAAAGATGTACAAGTTAATCAGGATGGTAGAAAGCTTGAATTCAAAGGGCCACTGGGAGAGCTTCATATGAAAACTCCTAGAGAGCTTGAAGTAGAGATTAAGGATGGAGAAATAATTGTTAAGGCAATTAAAGATACAAAGAAAGCTCATTCATTACATGGAACTGTTAGATCTTTGATAAATAACTGTATTGTAGGAGTAAGCAAAGGTTTTGAAAAGAAACTTGAAGTTTCTGGAGTTGGTTGGAGAGTTAAATTAAATGGTAATCAATTAGAAATGTCCTTGGGTTGGAATCATCCCATTATTGTCCTCCCACCTGAAGGCATAAATTTTGAAGTTCCTGATGAGGTTACAATCATTGTTAAAGGATTCGACAAACAGTTAGTAGGTGAGGTTGCTGCGAAGATTAGAGAGTACAGAAAGTCTGAACCGTACAAAGGTAAAGGAATTAAATATGAAGGTGAATATGTACGTAGAAAGAGTGCTAAGAAAGCAGTTGCGTAATTAATTTAAAGTTTTTATGTTTTTAAAATGAGTAAATCGAGAGAAGATACAAGACAAAGAAGAAAATTGCATATTAGAAAAAAGCTTAATGGTACTAAAGATAGGCCAAGAGTATTTGTATTTCGAAGTAACAAATATGTATACTTGGGGCTTGCAAATGACGATGAAGGTAAAGTACTTTTTTCTTTGAAGGGTGGTAAAAACAAGGATGAAGCTATTAAATTAGCAAAGAATTTTGCAAAGACTTTGAAAACAAAAAAAATAAAGGCAATTGTTTTTGATAGAAGTGGTTACAAATACAGTGGTGTGATTAAAACGTTAGCAGATACGATTAGAGAAGATGGAATTACTTTTTAGATTATTTAAAAATATTTACTAATGGAAGATAACAAAAGACGAAAATTTGATAGAAGAGAAAAATCTAAATACGAAAATAGAACTGTATCAATTCGAAGAGTTGCTAAAGTTACAGCTGGTGCAAAAAGGTTGAGATTTAGTGCAATTGTTGTTGCAGGTGACAGGAATGGTTCTGTTGGAGTTGGATTAGGTAGAGGTGTTGATACAAGAAGTGCTGTAATGAAGGGTACAAGAGTAGCAGAAAAGAATATGACTAAAATTGAAGTTGTAGGTGATACAATCCCACATGAGGTCGTTATGAAATATGGTGCTGCAAGAGTACTTTTACGACCTGCAAGACCAGGTACTGGTGTGATTGCTGGTCCATCTGCAAGAGCTGTTCTTGAATTGGCTGGAATTGAGAATGTTTACGCAAAACTTTTGGGAACTTCAAATTTAATTGCAAATACATATTGTACTTTTGAAGCGCTAAAATCTTTGCGTAATGATAGGGTTTTAAGAAAAATGAAGAAAATGCAAGCAAGAATTGGTTTGAAAGAAGAAATGGATAAGGAGAGAAAAAAGAGAGAAATGTCATTAAAGAAGAAAAAGCAAACTTTTACAAAGAAAACTAATATTAATAAAACAAAGAAAGATGCAACTAGAGTCGATAACAAGAAGAAAAAATAAAAAATTACAAGACAAAAGGCTTGGCAGAGGCTATGGATCTGGTGTCGGAGGTCATACTGTAGGCAGAGGTCAAAAGGGTCAAAAATCTAGAAGTGGTCATAAATCAATGGCACTTTTTGAGGGAGGTAACTTACCTTTTTACAAAAAGACTCCAAAGTACAGAGGTTTTAAGAAGCCAAACCAAGTTAAATATCAGGTAGTAAATCTTGCTGATATCGATAAAGCTTTTAAAGCAAATGAAGAAGTTTCTGTAGAATCTTTAGCAAAGAATAGATTATTGAGAAAGAAAGAACAGAATGTGAAAATTCTAGGTCATGATAAACTCAGTAAAAAATTGAATTTCAAAAATTTGCAAATGTCAGAATCTGCAAAGAAATCTATTCTTGATGTTGGAGGTAAGATAGAATAATTAAAGTTTATTTAAAACTTTTTT
>CAZELS010000146.1:0-3374 GCA_964513165.1 uncultured Candidatus Saccharibacteria bacterium | reverse complement strand
AAATTCATCTGGAGTCATGATTTGTATTCCTAACTTTCTTGCTTCTTCTGCTTTTCCAGTAGTTTCATCTTTATCTTTGACTAAAACAACAAATGTATTTTTAGAAACTGATGAACCTTGAACAGCACCAACTGCGTCTAAGCGTGCTACCAATTCTTTATCTCTGAAACCAGTCATTACATATCGTTTTCCTGCCAGTTGTTCAGACAAAGATTGTTTTTCTCCTATATTTTTAGGTTCATAAATTAAACGTTCTTGTAATTTAGATTGTTTTGCCCATTCTACAAATTCTGGTATTTTTTCAACAAACTTTATTGCTGTTTTCTTTGCCATTCCACTTATCTTTTCTACTTTATCAACTTTTGAAACAGATGACTCTTCTGTAACTAATATGTCAGGATATTCTTCTAATATCGATTTTATACGCTTCTCTCCAAAACCTCTACCAAATATATTTGTTGCATTCATCAACTCTGGTAAAGACGCTTTTTCTACCTGGTTCTTTATTCCTTCGCTAATTTTGGTCGCTAATTTTTCTTTAAATCCTTCTACGGTTAAAAACTCTTTTTTAGTCATTGCCAATATTTTGGGAACAGTATCATATCCAGCAGTTATAATACGTTTGACATTTCCACTGCTTAGACCTTCTACACCTATACCCTTGAAAAATCCTGTTATTACTTTTTCGTTTACTGTTTCATCTTTGGATTTATCTTCAAGCATAATATCAACATTTGTTTCGGTCCACGTATAATCAACGCCAGGCATTAATGGTTGTGATGCTGGTTCTATTACTGAAACGATATGCGGTATTACATCACCAGACCGCACCAATTTAATAAGCGAACCTACACCTATTTTATTATCTACAATAAATTTGGCATTAAATCCTGTCGCATACTCTATTTTTGCTCCACCTAATACGACTGGCTCTATCTGAACTCTTGGTTTCAAATATCCATCTTTACTTGCCGTCCATATCACATCAACGACTTTTGCTTCTGCCACCTGGTCTCCCAATACCATTTTAAAAGCAAATGCGTGTTCGGGATTTCCAGATTTTCTTGGATATATCTCATCATTCATACAAATTATACCATCTATTTCATATTTATAATTATCTCTCCACTCTACGAGTAATGCTGATAACAATTCATTTGTAACTGTATCACTATTCAAGTAGCGAACTGTATTTGCTTCTATCTCTGTTAAGAATACAAACTGTTCTGATGGTTTTAATACTGGTTTAATTACCTCGTAGGCTACAAAATCTAAATCTCTTACCTTTTCTGGTGATACTTTCTTTTGATTGACAACCCCTGCCACAAAATTACGAGGATTTGAAAACTCTTTCGAATACTTTTCTTTAAATTTGTTTTTAGATATTATAAATTCACCTCTAATTACAATGCCCGTTGTTGTTGGCAATCTTAGGTGTGGTATCATATGACTTACATCTTGACCTATCACACCATTTCCTCTTGTATATAGTTTTGGTTCTGGACCTTCAGTTGAATATAAACCGCTTACTCCATCTACTTTACAAGATAATACATATGGACCTTTATATTTTGCCTGCCATTTTTCTAACGCATTTGTATCTGGTTTAATTTTATCCATTGACCACATTTCATATGGAAGTTTAACTTTATTTTTTACAATATCCATTTCACACGTTGCGTGTCCTTCTTGAGCAATGACATTATCTGGATATTTGTTGTTTGTGTATTCTCTCAATATGTCATATTCATTATCTGTCATAATTGGATTTTTATCACAATAGTAAGCATTATTTGCTTGTTTTATCATTTCTTCTAATTGTTTTTCAGTAAGAGTTTTTAATAATGATACTCCTTCCTTTTTGAACTGTTGTATTAAATTTGGTTTTAGTTGTTTTACTAATTTTAATGTTTTGCGATGTTTTTTTTGCGCTTCTAGTTTTTCTTTTGGTATTGGCTCTGGTATTGGCTCTGGTTGTGTTGCCTCTGCCTGTTGTATTTCAACCGAACGCCCATCTATGCGCTCCTCTGGTTTTTTGTATTTCATTCCTAAAAATGTAAATATCGAACGTTCATCTGGGAAGTTTTCTTGTATTTTCTCTCCTTTAGTTCCCTGAGTCATCTTATGAAAACCGTGTTCATTTAAAGTAAAACCTAAATCTAATGCTCTTTGTCGTTGCATTGTATTAAACGCTTTTGAACCAGTAAAATATAAAGTTGCAAAGGCATATTCATCGGGTGGAGCATACATGATATCTAAACGTCTTGCTCGATATTCCTCTCCTAATTTTGATATTGTTAGACTTTTAGTTTTTCCACGTGACAATACATGAATGATTAATTTCTTCTCTAATAATTTGTCAATAAAGAAATCAAATACTTTTCTGTTATCCTCATCATTTGTGATAATTACATCAATATCACCTGATGATTCAGCGCCTCGTCTATATGAACCTACAATTTCAAAATGAGTTCCCTTTGGCGCTTCGGTTATTAATTCTTTAAATTCTTTATTATATAAATCTATCTCTGAACGAGGTATTCTTAATTCTATATCGTCATAATATATAACTCCTAATTTTTGTGCCGATGTTAATTTATCCATATGTTGTTTTAAATCTTCAATCGTTTTTACTCCTTTTTCTATAAAATCTTTTGCCTTTTTAGGTCCTATACCGTGAACTTTTGTTAATACATTTATTGGATTGTTTCGTTCCCGTTCTAACACTTTTAATGTTCCTGTTTCTACATATTCTTCTAGTTTTGTCATTATTGTTTTTCCTATTCCTTTTAATCCATCTAATTGTTTTGGGTCTGTTATATCATTTGGATAGGTCATAATCACTTCTGCTGCTTGTTTATATGCTCTTGCTCTAAATGGCTCTCCTTGTCTCGTCATGATGTCATCTAATTCTTCTAAAATCTTCACAAACTCTTCATTATACGTTTTCATCTTTTGAGGTATATCTGGCGTTTTCTTTAAACGCTCTACTAATTTTAATTTTTTCTTCAATTTTCTTGTTTTAGGTGCTGTTAGTTTATTTTTTGGTGGTCTTATTTTCAAGGTTGTTTTGGTTGGTGCCTTTTTTTCGGTTCCTTTTTTTAAGCTATCGGGTGTATTTGATTTGGGTGTCTTTGATTTGGGCGTCTTTGATTTGGGCGTCTTTGGCTCACAATATCCATATTTTACTAGTGTTCTCGTCTTTTCATTTATTTCAGTCGCACATATTTCCCCCTTTTCTGTTTCTATACAATCATCGTGTAATTTCCACTTATATTTAAATGGAAATATACACATTCCTTCTTTTACTTTATTATTTCTCTCTATCTTTCCTTTATTATTTTTTAGTGTTGCTCGTCGTGTCATTGATATAT
>CAZELS010000145.1:0-1989 GCA_964513165.1 uncultured Candidatus Saccharibacteria bacterium | reverse complement strand
CAGGCTGCCTCTGTAATTCAGGCATACTGATAAGCATGGAAAGAATTGTATGAAGCCTGAAGGTTTCAGGAACTCTAGACTGTCTGTAGAAAGTAACTTTTTCAGGATCCAATCCCATACTAATTTGAGTCTTCACCTGCGCTATAGTATTCTTCATAATTTCTGAAGTATCACCGAAATTCGTTGTCAAAGCATGATAATCAGCAGAAAAAATCAAACAATCATACTTGTCTTGATTCTCAATCCGAGTTTTCATTGTGCCGATATACTGACCAATAATATATGAATCACTCGTCGGTCTATCGCCTGTTAACAATATTTTCTTTTTCATATGATATATAATTAGAAATAACTTCTCGATTATACAATAAATCAAAAATTGATATACTATATATTATGAAAAAGATTTTTTCAAAAATATTTGTTGCACTTTTAGTACTCACCGCAACTTTCTTTGTAATATATTATGCCAAAGGTTACAGAATTAACCTTACAGACAAAACTGTCGTCAAGACTGGAGTCTTAAATATTGAAACACAGCCAAACAGAGCTCATTTCTACATTAACGAAAAAACCAAAGGCAGGACTTCAAGAACAGTCTCATTGAGAGAAGGTCTCTATGATTTACATATATGGAGGGATGATTACCATGATCTTAAGTACAAAATAGAGATTTTTGCAGAAAAATCTACCCCTATTTCTGCATTTATGTTCAAAACAAATCCAGAAAAATCTACAATTGCAGAAATTGTTGAACCAGTAATTTCCTTGAATACCGATGATGAAAACAGCATTGCATTCTTCCTTATAGAAGCAGAAAAGAGCGAAACTTTAAACACATATATTTTGAAAAAATATCAAGCAAATACAAGATTCTGGCGCTTCAACAACACTATCTCAGATCTTTTTACATTCTCTCTAACACCTGAAAATACAGTCGGAGAAATCATAATTTCACCTGACAGTAAATCAATGATATTGAATATTCTAGGTACAGAGACTTTAGAAGAAGGTTACCTTAATCCAGGAACATATTTGATCTCCCTTGATGCTAAAAGTATTCTTGCAGATTTAAGTGAGATCACATCTCCACTGGAATGGTCTGCAGATGGCCAATCAATCCTTTGGAACACAGAGGAAGGTATAATGAAATTAAATGTAAAGGCACCACAGGAACAGATGCTGATTTTCTCAACTACAGAGAATCTTACCATCCTAGACTATGAAGCCTACGTAAATGGTGATATCTATATACTTTACGAAAGTGAAAATCCATATGTTACCCTTTCAAACATCTCAAGTACTGGACAAGAAAGTTTTGTCTTAGAAAAAGTATACTACCAAGATGAAAATCGTTTTCTACAATCTTGGAAAGAGAAAGATTTCATCAACTACCAACCTTTCAAAAATTCACCTCAAAGTACTCTCTTTGTTGGTAAACCAACTAAGTTTCTTGTATCAAAAGATACACAAAGTATCTTTCTCAATACAGAATATGCTTCATACAGATATGATACAGAAGAAAACAAATATGTATTAATAAATCCACATAGGACTGAATTTTTGACATTCTCAACTGATCTAAAAAATCTTGCTTTTCTAAGCATAGATACAAATCAATTAGGAATTTTTATCTTCGACAAGGAAACAAGTAATTACTCCATAGAGCTCGGTAGTAGATATGTAGCTAATGCCGTCTCACGCGCAATGTGTACTGATTTTGCATGGCACAAAAATTCACAAAACATATACTATATCTGTCAAAATTCCTTGTATGTTACTGATATTCAAGGAGAAAACACTTTTAATCTTGTAACTGAATTTGGAGAAAATCTTCTTGTCGAAAATACAAGAATGGTCATAAACATTGAAAAAAAGGAAGATTCTCTACTCTTAGAGGAATTCACCATCAATTAAAAACGCACCCGGTCGGAATCGAACCAACAACCTACGCGTTAGGAGTGCGTTGCTCTATCCAATTGAGCTACG
>CAZELS010000144.1:0-2032 GCA_964513165.1 uncultured Candidatus Saccharibacteria bacterium | reverse complement strand
ATGAGAAAAACACTCTGTATGGAGCAGAAGAAGTAGTGGCTTTTTCATTAGGTATGGTTACATAAATTCCATCTCCTGGATCATTTTCTTCCAATGTGTAGTTTAAATTATTCCCATTTTCATCCTTGACCGAAATAGATTGGATTTTGTATTGACGTTCTTGGGCAATCTGTTCTTCGGAAGCTATTGATATATCTGGTATGTGAAATATCTTTTCACCAGAGGCAGGAAAGTAGAAACTGCTATTTTTTACAGTTCTAGTATATTCTGTAGTCACTGTCACATAGTTATTTCCTGTTGTGTACGATATTTGAGTTTCAGTCTCTACAAGAAAATCCTCACTGGAAGCAAATGCTTTACCTGAAAGGGATATGAGTGATACAGTAGTTAATATTGTAGAAAGAAGTAGTATCGAAAATCTCTTCATTTTTATGGCAGTTAAGTAAGGTTAACTATATAGTATATATCATATTCCATCCCATTATTATATAATCCTCTCATGTCAATTAAACAATCACATTCATATTCATTAGGTATAGTTGGTTTACCTAATGTAGGAAAATCTACAATTTTTAACGTACTAACAAAGATGTCTGTACCAGCAGAGAACTTTCCTTTTTGTACGATAGATAAAAATGTTGGGATAGTAGAAATACCAGACGAAAGATTACAAAGATTAGCTAATCATTTCAAAGCCCAGAAGGTGGTTCCATCCGTAATGAGGTTTGTAGATATTGCAGGCCTAGTGAAGGGAGCTTCTAAGGGAGAAGGATTAGGCAATCAATTTTTGGGACATATAAGGGAGGTTGATGTAGTAATGTATGTTCTAAGAGCCTTTGAAAGTGAGAAAGTATCACACGTATATGATAGAGTAAATCCTTTAGAAGATTTCGATATAGTACAAGCAGAATTAATATTTAAAGATATTGAAAGTGTCGAGAAACGATTAGTTGGAGTGTCAAAAGTAAGTAAGACAGGAAATAAAGAGGCCTTAAAGGAAAAGGAAGTATTAGAAAAAATCCTGTCTAAATTAGATGAGGGGGTAGGGGTAATCGATATGGGGCTCTCAAAAGAGGAACTTTCACTAATTCATGACCTATGGCTATTAACTAATAAGAAGAGATTCTTCATACTCAACACAAAAGCTGATTTTGATAATGAAAAGGTTTCAAAATGGAAAAAGGATTTAGAGGAAATGACAGGAGATACAGTTTTAGTTGTTGACATTAAACTTCTTTCAGAGATGGCTGATATGACAGATGAGGAAACAAAGGAATACATTACTTTTCTAGAAGAAAGCCCAGCTACCATAAAAGATGTTCTGAAAGGAGCTTTTGAAACTCTAGATTTAATAACCTTCTACACAGGTTCCTCCAAAGAGTGCAATGCGTGGAGTATAGTAAATGGTAGTACTGTCAAAGAGGCAGCAGGAGTAATACACTCTGACCTAGAAAAAGGATTCATAACGGCGGATGTAGTTAGTGTAGATGATATGTTGGAAGTAGGGGGGTGGGTTAATGCGAAAGAGAAAGGACTAGTTAAGAATCAGGGCAAAGAATATGTTGTTAAAGATGGGGATTACATCATCGTATTAAGCCAGGTTTCCTAATCCCATAGCTATTTCAATTCAAGGAATTTCTCCTTGTATCAGAACGTATCAATTCCCAGACCTTTAAAACTATACGGATAATTTTGTTTTTTTAGGTAGTAAATGATAATATAGCGTTATCTAAGGTTTGGAATACGCAAGAGGATTGTTGTCTAAAGTGAAATTTTCTGCTAAAATCCATCTCGTTAACAATAATTTTATTTATTCGATAATTAATGTTGGTTGAAAAGAAAAAGAAATTGAAAGATTATGAGATGATGGTTGTTTTAAAACCACTTCTTCCAGACGATCTCAGAAAAGATATGCATAAAGAATTTGTAGACATGGTCGAAAAAGATGGTGGAGAGGTATTAGATGTTGATGTTTGGGGTAAAAGATATCTGTCATACGAAATAGAAGGTCATAATGAAGGATATTACATAA
>CAZELS010000143.1:0-8203 GCA_964513165.1 uncultured Candidatus Saccharibacteria bacterium | reverse complement strand
TTTTTTGAAAATCACTTTTAATCATATCAACCTTTTCAATATATTCCTAAAGTTCGGGCAGATCTTCAATATCGTCAGGCATATCCTCATCTTCTTGATCAAGGATATCTAAAGCAGCTTCGAAATCATCTCCTAAATCATTCACGTATTTTTTCTTACTACCTTCCTCCTCTTCATCATCCTCAGGAAAAATTTCACCTAACTCAATATCATCTGCATCATCTAGAACATCTTCCTCACCTAAACTGTCAACATCTGCTCCTGTAACCGAACTATCAAACTGTACTTCACTTACTTTTTCTTTCTTTACATTTTTTGAAGCTTGTTCTTTCAAGTCTTCCAAATATTCATTGGCTTCATCACCATACAACTCTACAACTTGAATAACACGCATAGGTGCATTACAAGCATCACACATTTTAACTTCTTCTGTTTCTTCACCACAATTAGTACAAGAATAGTGAACAACATGCAAACTTACCAAGGGCTTCATGACTTTTCGTGTCGTCTTTTTGTTTTTCAATGCAAATTCGTAAAAAAGTAAAAGAAATTCTTACAACATAATTACAGAATAGTATACTTTGTAGATTGAGTCAATAAACCCTATATAATAACAAGAATGCTACCCATATTTTGGATGGCAACACTTTTTGTATTTCTTACCACTACCACATGGACACGGTTCATTTCTTCCCACTTTCATGTTTTTTTTGACAGGTACGACCCTCTTCTTTTTCTCAGGTTTAAGAGTTCCGTAAGATTCAATCTCTTTTTTCAAAGTTGCCATTCCAGAAGTAGGAATATCATCTTTTCTTACAACACGTACCTTAAAGAATCTAGTTACTAAAGCATTGTCTACATTTGAAAGCATTTCATCAAAAAGTCGAAATCCTTCATTCTTGTATTCTACTAATGGATCTTTTTGAGCAACATTTCTCAAAGTAATACCTTCTCTCAAATCAGTCATTGCATCTAAATGTTGCATCCAGAATTGATCAATCGTTTGAAGTATCAAGTGTCTAGAAAATTCACTAATCGCTTTGGAACCAATGTAATATATATGGTGTACAAAACCAACAACAATGAGTAGTATATAGCGTTCTAATTGTTTTGTAGCATCCTGACCTTTTGTAGCATCTTTAAAAAACGCTGTAGAATCTTTGAAGCCTAATGCCTTTGATGCAATTTCCGTTAATTCTTCAGTCAAAATCGATTTAACTTGCATTACAGTTTTTCTTTCTTCAATCGCATCAATCTTCATATCATCAGCAAGTTGTGAAGCTATGACAAAGCGTATGTGATCAACAATCTTTTTCAAAATCCAAATGTTCAAAGATGTATTTACCAATGGATATTTTTCAAAAGAATCTAAATCCCAAGTAGATTCTTCTTTCAAAGAGAATCTGTCCAATTCATTCATTACCTTGTTAGCATCAAGTTTTTTTACATATTTCTTGTCAAATTTCGAAACTTTTTTCTCTTCACCTGATTCAAGGATGTAAAGTATTCTTCTTCTTAACCCATAAATAATTTCTCTTTGTTGATTAAGTACGTCATCATACTCAACTAACCTCTTTCGAATGTCGTAGTTGTGACCTTCAACTTTTTTCTGTGCTGATTCAATAGATTTTCCTAAAATACCAAGAGATATTGGCACAGAATCGTCCATACCAACTTTCCCCATAATTGAGCCTAAATTGTTACCTCCAAAAAGACGCATCAATTCATCCTCAAATGATACATAGAATCTTGATTTACCTGGATCTCCTTGTCTACCTGCACGACCTCGCAACTGGTTGTCAATACGTCGAGCTTCATGTCTTTCAGAACCAATGATGAAAAGACCTCCAGTTTCCTTGACTCCCTCTCCAAGTGCAATGTCAGTTCCTCTACCAGCCATATTCGTTGCAATTGTTACTTGCCCTTTTTGTCCTGCTTCCGAAACAATACTTGCTTCTTTTTCATGATGTTTTGCATTAAGGACACTGTGTTTAACGCCTTCCTTTGAAAGCATGTCCGAAATAATTTCGGATTTTTCTACAGAAGTTGTACCAACTAGTATTGGCTGTCCCTTAGCATTGTGCTCTTTAATGTCTTCGACAATAGCTTTGAATTTACCCATTTGTGTTCTAAAAACAGCGTCTGGTTGGTCATCTCGCACAAGTGGTTTGTTTGAAGGAATAACTAGGGTGTCTAGTTTGTAAATTTTTGAAAATTCTTCAGCTTCAGTAAGAGCAGTACCCGTCATACCTGCAAGATAGTCATAGAGACGGAAATAGTTTTGTAAGGTAATTGTCGCAAGAGTAATAGATTCTTTCTTTACTTCTACTCCTTCCTTTGCTTCAATAGCTTGATGTAATCCTTCACTGTACCTTCGTCCTTGAAGTACTCTTCCTGTAAATTCATCAACGATTAATACTTCTCCATTACGTACCATGTATTCATCATCTTTTTTGTAAAGCTCTTTTGCTTTCAAAGCATTTTCCAAATGATATGCAAAGACACCATCTTCATATACATTCTTACGATTAAGAAGTTTTTCAACATGATCAATACCTTCATCATTCATAGAGACAGAATGGGATTTTTCATCAACAACATAGTGTTTTTCTGGTTCAAGTTGCTGAACTAATTTTGCAAATTGAACATACATTTCATTTGAATCCTCTGCACCTTGAGAAATGATTAAGGGTGTTCTAGCTTCGTCAATTAAAATGGAATCTGCTTCGTCAACAATTGCATAGTGCAAAGGACCTTGTACTCTGTCTGCAAAACTTCTTGCCATGTTGTCACGAAGATAGTCGAAACCAAATTCGTTGTTTGTACCATAGAGGACATCACAATCATATGCTTCCTTTTTTGAACACTCAACAAGATTTGCACCATTCATCTGATCATATTTCATCATCTCGATTGCAATCATTTGTTTCTTTCTCTCAGCGATCAATTTTTTTGCTTCACTACCCTTAATCTTAACCGCTTCTTCATCAGAAACAAACTTGTATTGTACTCCAGAGTTAATTACTCCAACGCTCATACCCAAAGAATGGAAAATGTGTCCATTCCATTCAGCGTCTCTACGAGCTAAGTAATCATTTACTGTAACTACGTGTGCTCCTTTTCCTGTTAGTGCGTACATGTAAAGAGGTAGGTTTGCTGCTAGAGTTTTTCCTTCACCAGTGAAAAGCTCAACAACTTTGTTTTCAAAAAGAAAATATCCTGCCATCAACTGAACGTCGAAGTGTCTGTGTCCTGCAATCCTTTTTGATGCTTCCCTCATTACTGCGAATGCTTCTGGCAATATCTTTCTAAGCTCTATCTTTCTTTTTTCAAGAGGAACTTTTTTGTTTTCTTTCGCAATATCAATCAAGATGTCTTCTTGAGTTCGAGCATTTTTCATGTCTACTTTCAATTTCTTACGAAATTGAACAGTTTTTTCCATTAATTTTTCATTAGAGAGTCTTTTCAAAGAATCTTCAAATGAATTTATTTCTTCAATTAATGGAGCAATTTTCTTTAATTGTTTTTCGTTAGAGTCAAAAAGACCTGAAAGGAATTTAAGCATAGATATGTATTATACAAGTAAACCTCTTTGAGTTAAAGGATTAATTAATTCTTTTTCAAAAAACAAAAAGAATTTTTTCATCCCAAACCCATATCCTAAAAGCATGAAAAAATTTCTTTTTACAATCTTCCTCCTTTTACTAACATGCACATCTTTACAAGCATCCACAGAAGGAAAAATCTTTCTACCTGTAAATACAAACAACAATTTTTTGAATATCCCTTTGGAAAAAATATCAAAAAAAGAAATTCAAAGTAGAAACATCCAAAAAGCATTTTTGTTTTTACAAACATCGCAAAATTACGAAAACATTTTACTCAAAGATACAGGTTTGGAAAAAGAATATATTTTAAATCAAGAAAATGGTTTTTTTGACATTACGAATATTTTGAAAAGGAATGTTGAGGAAGAAAAAAGCTTTTTAGAAATTGAACTTGATGAAATTGAATTTTGCTTTGAAAAATGTCAAGCAGATCAATATCCATTTGTAAAAGTAGAATATTCTTTCAACAATCCACCCAACGTAAATTTACTCCAGCCTTTAGATGGAGTGGTATTTGAAAATGGAGACATTACTCTTACATGGCAAGGTAAGGACAATGACGGAAGATTTTTGGAATACATGCTAGAAATTTTTCATGAAGGATTACCTTTCTTCCAATCAACATGGGCAAGAGAAACAAGCTACGATATCTCTTTGGGCAATGGTGCTTACCAATGGAGAGTGACTGCAAGGGACAACAGTAAATTGGAAAATTTTACAATTTCTGAGTTTAATGGTTTTGAAATAAATATGCCGGTTGAAGAAGAAGAAGAAAATGAAGAAATAGAGGAGGAAGAGATTGTAGAGGAAGAGAGAGAAGAAGAAATACAGGAAGAAAAGAAAGAGGAGACTGTTCTAAATGAAGATATCCTAGGCATTGGAGGAGTAGATCATGGTATTAAATTCATGCCAATACCAAATCCAAGTTTGTGTAGGTACAAATACAATCGGACATACAAAAGATTTGAAAGAAGACAGTGCAATATTCCACGTCCAAATATCATTGATGTAAATCATACAACTACAGATGGAAAGAATTTTCAAATTGATGTATCTGGTAATTACAATCCAAATATCGTCATTCTAATCGACGTCTACGAATGCCAATTCAAGATGTTGTGTATGGAAAGATTTGTAGGAACGTATAGAGCAAACTTTTCTCCATACACAACCGTTCTGTCTTACATAAATGGTTCTTTTAGAAGAACTCACGAATTTCGAAAAGGTAGCCAATATTTTTTTACATCAAAAATTCTTTCAAATCAAAATCTTGAAAACAGAAAAATTTCTTTAAAGTACAATCTGAATCACTCCTTTCGTTTTAACAACCATTGGGTGAACATTAATTTGGATTCGGCTTCTTCAGAAGAAAAAAATATTCCAACACCAAGTAGAATACAAAATACATTGAAACCATTTAGATCTCCTTTCAGTAAAATTGTCGGTGTGACTCAATGGCATGGATATACCGCGTTCCAATCACCACATACTGGTATTGATTTCGGTTCGTACAGAGAACCAATATATGCCATTGCAGATGGAAACATTCAAGAAGCGCAGTGGGACAACTACGCTGGGAAGTGTTTGACTGGAGGATATTTTTTAAGAATTGCACACGACAATGGTATGAACAGTGTTTACTTACATCTTGAAAATTTCAAAAAAAGTAATGGACAAAATTGGAAAGTAGGAGAAAGAGTAAGAAAAAATGAATTAATTGGAATTACAGGAAATTCCGGATACTACAATTGCCAACCTCTTGGATATCATTTGCATTTTGAATTAAGAAAGGACAGGTTACAGGCAAATCACATAAACCCAGTCCCATATGTAGATATCAACTGGGACAGTACTCCTACAATTCAACATCAAAAATATCCTGGCAGATTAACTGGAAACAATCCTCATCCAACATGGTAAAGAATATTTTGAAAAAAACAATCATACTTTTTCTTCTACTCCTACTCTTCCTCAGTACCATTCTCTTTTTCATTTACAATCGTGAAGAAAGAAAAACTTTTGAAAAAGAAGATTGGATTCTTTTTCGAATACCTGGTGAAAGATTTCCTGAACAATTACTTTGGTTTAAAAATGATTTGTTTTTGAAACAAGGAGATGTTGTAAAAAAGTTTGATTTTGAAAAAAGAGTTTTTGAATTTTTTGAAAATATCGGTCTAAATGATGTGTTGGCCGAATATGAAGGAGAACTTGTAAATATCTCATACACAAATCATGAAATTCAAAATCCAGAAGAATTTGCTACAGATATTTCCATTGAGAAAATATCTTTTTCAAAAAGCTACCATGAGACCATAAGGCCATTGTATATTGAAAAAGATTTTTTGTTTTTAATTGACAACTATCTACATTCTCCAGAAAGAACCTACAGGATAGATTTGAAAAGTGGAAAAATTGAATTTTTCGAAATTGAAACATTGAGTATGGATGGAGAGGAAAATATCGAAGTCTTTGACTCAAAAGGAAATCTTCTAATCAATATACCCAAGGTAAATGATATCTCCTGGTTTAGTACAAACAAAGATTACAGCAAATTTGCCCTTGTAGATATTGAAGGATACATCTGGCTTTATCTACGAGCCCCAAATGGTTAGAAATGCAACTACCATGAAAATACACAAACATATTTTCAAAGTGATTGACAAAACTATACCCAAAAAAGATCCGAAACCAGCTTTAAAAGAATCAGATGCATTTCTCTTTGCAACAACGTATTCAAAAATGAATGCTCCTACAAAAGGACCTATGAAAAGACCAGGGAGATTTGCAACAAGGAAACCTACAAAAGCACCAAGTACTCCACCCAACATACCCCACTTCCCTCCTCCATAGTGTTTGGTAGCGTAGGGGACAATGAAGTTGTCAATTAATGTAACAAGAATCGCAAAGAAAAAAGAAAGGATTACAAACCAAAGAGGAATTGTAGCTAAGCCTTTTACAATTGCTGTTAGTAAAATCCCTATCCAAATTGCCCAGACACCAGGAAGATTGATAACTGTGAGAAAGAGACCTCCAAATATTAAAAGGAGGACAGTTAAAAAAAACAAAATTTCAAATATTACTCCCCACATAGTTTTTCAAATACTGAATAGCTAATCTCAGCAGTTCTGTCCCAACTGTACTGCAAAGATTTTTCATAACCTTTTTCGGCCAAATCTTCTGTCAAGTTTTCAGCAATATATACTTGAAACAAAACTTGACCGACTTGTTTTGGTTTTTCTCCATCAACGAATATACCTCCCTTTCCAACAACCTCTTTGTAAATATCACTCTCGTGAACAATTACTGGTATTTTACTCCTCATAGCTTCAACAACAGAAATTCCAAAACCTTCGTAAAGAGAAAGGTGGATGAATGCAATTGATTCTTTTAGCAAGGAATATCTTTGCTCATCTTCATAGAATCCTGTAAAAACAACTTTTTGACGAATACCAAGCCTGTCTATGAGATCCAGAAGTTCAAGAACTTCATGTCTCTTTGTATCTGTAAAAGCTTTACCAGCAATTACAAGATATGGAGCTTCTTCAAAATCCATTTGTCTTTTTTCTTTCAAAACTCGCAAGAATTCAAAGTAACTTCTAACAACTCCTTCAGAATTTTTACTCTTGTTAATACCCCCTCCTAAATATATCCAATATTTTTTGTCCCAATAGTCAGCAGGTAACAAAACAGATATATCCGTTTCAATCTTCTTCATATCAACACCCAAATGAGATACAACAACCTTCTTTTCTTTGTACCATCTAAAATATTTCAAAAAATCTTTCTTTGTTGCATTTGAATTGCAAAGAACATATTTACATAAATATGCTTTGTACATTACTTTCCAGTATTGTATCTTGCGAATGAAATTGAAAAATTTGTTTTGTTGAGAATATATATTAAATCTAGGGAAATTCATGTCGTGTACAAAGAGTACGGTTGGCAGAAAAAGGATAGGAAAGTTTCTCCAGAAATATGGACAGAAATATATACTTCCTTTTTTTCTTTCTCTTTGAATTGCTGGAAGAAATTGAAAAAGAAACCAGATATCGTTTAAAAAGTTGTTTGATCTGTATTTACCAATATGTACTACTTTACAATTTGAAAAATCTTTTAAAAAATCGTCTAGGGTAGAACCTTTTTTTTCAAAAAGGAGAATTGAAAAATTAACTTCAGGATATTTTCTCAAAAGTGCAAGAACAATATTCTTCGTATACTGCCCTATACCATGGAAAGCAAATTCGTCTTGTGTTGTAGTAGCATCAACAATGATGTGCATCCCCTATTCTAACACTTTTAAAACAAAAAGTGTTTTGTTTTTCAAATGAACTTCACGCTCAAGATACAGCCAATCAGCATTGAGATAGTCGTCAAGTTTTTCCTGATGAGGCAATTCATATTCTTCCAAATTAGAAACTGTTAAACCAATACGCTCAATACCATGAACCTCAACCGCAAGCCTGTCTTCCTCAATATCTTCTCCCAACATTGGATGTGTAGTGAAGTTGTAGAAGGCTTTCAAACTGCTTTTTCTAGGAACCCATTCTTTCAAAGGCCAGTAGCATTCTGGTGCATAGTACCTGTCTCCTCTGTAT
>CAZELS010000142.1:0-8014 GCA_964513165.1 uncultured Candidatus Saccharibacteria bacterium | reverse complement strand
TAAATATATTGATTATTTAAAAAAAGAAACTCAAAGAGCAATGTCCACTGGACTAAAAAAACAGCTGTCAATATATACAACCTTTATTCAAAATTTAATCATTCAACATGAAGTATTAGATAAAAAATTCTATCTAATCATAACTCAACATACCGTTGGTGAGATAACAAATCCTTTAGCATTAGCAAAAAGTCAAAAAAATAATACTTCTGCAAACAAACAAAGCCTTATAGACAGAACCAAGCCAAAACTTGTATTCAAAAGAGACCATATAATTAAACAACTATCTCGAATGGGATTGACAGGACAACA
Source organism: uncultured Candidatus Saccharibacteria bacterium (assembly GCA_964513165.1). GTDB lineage: Bacteria > Patescibacteriota > Dojkabacteria > SC72 > T1SED10-24 > CAZELS01. The sequence goes on along the minus strand of CAZELS010000142.1, from coordinate 7,702 downwards.
ATTAAATACAGAGCAATTAATTGACCTTTTCTATGATGTATATAATCCACAAAAGGAGGATCTTAAATAATGATAAACGACGACAAACAATACAAATCAATGACACAGCAAAAGTTGGAGGAGAAGAAAATAAAAAATTTCTCTGAAGAAATTGCAAATATTAAAGATCAAAAGGTAAAGAGTATGTCTGAACAAGAGAAGATTGATGATCCAAGTTTAGTTAAAAAACAAAATCCTGTTCAAGAATTAATTGAACGTGTAAAGAATACAATAAATCGAAAGGAGAAGGCACCTCCAATACCAATAGAAACTGGCCCTGTACGCTCTACAACAATCGAGGGTATGACAATACAAGATATAGTTGCTCCAATGGATTTAGAAGTTGATTTTAATCACATTCAAATAGGCAGTAATTATTACAGAACCCTTTTCATAAGTGGCTACCCAAGATTTGTTGGACCTAATTGGCTTGCGCCAATAATCAATTTTGAACATTCATTACGTATTTCATCTTTCTACTATCCCGTCGATTCAAAAGAAATTCTTAGAAAACTAAGACGCAAAATTGGTGAAATGGAAGCGACCCTCTATACCTCTATCGAAGATAGAAAAGTGCCGGATGCTACACTTAAAGTTGCATTGACAGATGCGCAGCAATTACAAGATTCAATCGCTGAAGGTGTTGAAAAATTTTTCCATTTTTCTATGTACGTAACTCTTTTTGCCGACACTAAGGAGCATTTAGAAAAAATCTACCAAAATGCAATTTCTACTCTAGGAGCAATGAATGTCACCGCAAAACCAGCAATACTACAACAGGAGAACGCCTTAATTAGCACACAACCAATGGGATTGGACAAATTGTACATTACAAGGAATATGGATACCACATCAATAGCTACGACTTTTCCTTTTGTCACATCCGACTTAACAATGGACCACGGCATTATGTATGGTATTAACCTACATAACAAAAGTTTGGTCATATTCGACAGATTTGATATGGAAAACGCAAACACAGTTATATTTGCAAAATCTGGAGCTGGTAAAAGCTACTTTGTAAAACTGGAAGCTCTCAGATCTTTAATGCTTGGTACAGAAGTCATAATCATAGATCCAGAAAAAGAATTTGAACTACTTGCAGAAGCTGTCAATGGTGCGTACATATCATTTTCACAAGACAAAGGACATAAGATGAATCCTTTTGAACTTTCTGGAGTTGCTGATGAAGATGATGATGAATTGAGAATTAAAATACTTTCTCTCCAAGGATTCCTTAAAATCATATTGGGACAGGTAACAGCTATGGATCAAGCAATTTTAGACAGAGCCCTTCTTCTTACGTACAGGGAAAAAGGTATAACACTCGATCCAGCTACACAAAGAAACAATGCCCCTCCACTTCTTGAAGACCTGTATAAAGTGCTTAAAGGTATGTCGGAACCAGAAGCAAGGACAATCGCAAGTAGACTCGAAAGATACATTATCGGTAGTGGAGCCGGAATATTTAATGAAGCAAGTAATGTTGAGCTAAACAATCCTTTCACCGTATTTAGTATTCGTGATTTACAAGAAGAGCTAAGACCTATGGCTATGTATTTAATACTTGATTACATATGGACTAAAATTAGAAAAGACAGGAAGAAAAGGATATTAATCATTGAAGAAGCATGGTTTATGATGATGAACGAAGATTCAGCAAAATTTCTGTACTCGATAGCAAAAAGGGCTAGAAAATATTACTTAGGATTAACAACTATTACACAAGATGTTGATGATTTTCTAAAAAACGATATGGGTAGAGCAATTATCTCAAACTCAGCAATACAAATGTTGTTGAAACAAAGTCCAACAGGAATTAAAAGACTTCAAACTACTTTTAATCTTTCCGAAGGGGAGAGAAGCTTTCTTCTACACTGCGATCAAGGACAAGGCATTTTCTTTGCTGGCAGTAATCATGTAGCTATACAGGTAGTATCAAGCGAAGCAGAACATGAATTTGTAACTACAGATCCAGGCGATCTTGAAAGAATTAAAAAGGAAGGTAAAAAAGAAAGAACAATTGAGGAAGCTGCAGACATCTATGAACCTCCAGTTAGACAAGGAAGTTTCGGTGATGGTACAAGAGCCCGAAAACACGAAAAATTAAAGACAGAGATTGAAAGAAGAAAGAGTGAAATGAATAAAATGATTGAGGAGAGAGAAAGATATCAAGAAGAGGTAAAAGCAGGGACATTGACTGACCAAATCGTTCAAGAAAGAGATAGTTTAAAAAAAGATAGGGCGCATCTCAATACACAAGGAGAAATAACTTACAATAATCCAAATGATCCAAAAAAATCTGAATAAAGACCTCGAGTTTCTAAAAAAACATGAGGATAAAATAAAAAGCTATCAAGAAAAAGAATTTGTTAATAAATCCAATCAAAGCACAAAGATTCCTTACAGATTTCTCTCATATCAAGTCAAAAATCCTTTTAAAGGAATCTAAAACATCTTGATTTGTACAGGTTCAGAATTTTCTACTGATTCTTTTTCAAGAAATTGTTTAAGGTTCTGCATATCACTAAGTAAAACATCTCTAAAAGACCCATTATACAAAGCTACCGCTGGATGATACATAGCAAAAACCGCCCTACCATCCTTTGCTCTTGTAAAAATCTTACCATGTACTTTAGAAATACTCATATTTGGTAAAAATGCTCCCAGAGCATGCCTGCCTAGAGGAACAAATACCTTAGGGTTGATATAATCTATTTGTGCTTTTAACCAAGGAGCAAAAATCTGTTTTTCTTCATCCGAAGGATCCCTGTTTTCAGGAGGACGACATTTAACAGTATTTGTTATAAATACACTACTCCTATCCAAGCCAATACTTTCAAGTAATACATCGAGAAATTTACCTGCTGGGCCGACAAAAGGTCTACCCATTTTATCCTCAACTGCTCCTGGCGCCTCACCAATAAACATTACATCTGCATTAGGATCACCCTCACCTGGTACAACATTGGTTATGTTTTTAAATAAATCACTTTTAGTATTTGCTAGGAAATACTCATTAATCTCTTCAAGTGATTTGAATTCCATTATATTAAATAACAGAAATTAACTTAGAGGACCTTGGTCTGGCAATATAAATTCCCTTACATTGTCTGGAGAAATTACGATAGGAGTTGTTGCTCCCTCCAAAATTCTTCTCGCTGCACTACGAACTAAAGTAGAAAGATTCCTCTCTAATTGTCTAAGTCCTGCATCAAATCCAACCGGACGTATTAGTAAAGGCCAAACAGCATCCTCAATAACAAGTTCATCTGCACTCAGACCAGCATTTTTTAGAACTGATGAAATCAAATAGCTTTTAGCTATTACTTCCTTCTCCTGATCTGAATAACTAGTAAATCGAATAACTTCCATACGATCTAATAAAGCAGTAGAAAGAGTCCCTAATGTATTTGCTGTACAAATAAAGAAGACTTTTGATAAATCAACAGGATAATCAAGATAATGATCGATGAATGTATTGTTCTGCTCCGGATCAAGGATCTCTAATAAAGAAGCCATAATATCATTCAGCAATCCACTGTTACCACTCGCTTTATCTATTTCATCCAAAACTATTACGGGATTCATAGTACCACATCGTGATAAAGCCTTAATGATTTGCCCTGGCTCTGCATCCAGAAAAGCTCGAGATTGACCTCTCAATGCTTGCACGCTACCTATAGCCCCAATTGAAATTCTCACAAATTTTCTCCCCATAGCCTGAGCAATCGATTTAGCAATACTAGTCTTACCTACACCTTGCAAACCTACGAAGAGCATAACAGGAGCATTTGCAGAAGATCCTCTCAATACACCCATCTCCATTTGTTCGTTACCTGCTTTTACAACTTCAGCACTTTCTTTCTGTATACGCATCTGCATAGCAGCTAAATAGTCCAGTACTAAATTCTTTACTGTACCAATACCATAGTGAGTAGAATCCATTAATTGCTTAGCTCTTTGCAATTTCAAATTATCTTCACTGTACTTACCCCAAGGAATACTAGTAATCCAATATATATATTTCTCCACTGTTTCAAATTCTCCAGAATAACTGCCTCTTTTTGCCATCCTGCGAAGCCTTTCAATAGTTCGTAGGGCTTTGCGTTCCAAATCTTCTGGCATAGCTGCCTCTCGAACACTCTTCTCTAATTCATCTATTTCAGCAATAGCCTCATCAGGGCTATTTTGCCTATTATGGTCAGTCATAATATCTGTAGTTTTTAAAGCATTGGTATTCCCTTGGGATACCTTCTTGAAATTTTCATCCATATTTTTTAATTTTCTATTATTGCCCCAACAGGACACATACTTTTTATTTCAGACACTTGATCTACATCAACAACCGCTTCATTCTTTATCCGCACATCTCCATTTTGATCAAACTCGAAGATGTTAGGATAAGCGGAAATACAACCTCCACATTTTACACAGGATTCCTTATCTATCCTTAAGGCTTGATTTGCTCTCATTAGTATAATTTATAACAAAATGGTCTTAATGTAAACTTTTTTTCAAAGTTTGTAGACCCAAGAGGGCGCATTTGATTCTAGGGCTTTCCTTTTCCATCCCAAGCATTTTTAACATATCATCATCTTTAAAATTTTCAATATCATTTACTTCTCCTTCTTCTAATTTTTCAGAGAGCATCGACATAGCAGCAATACTAATGGCACAACCCCTTGCTTGAAAAGAGATATCTTCTACCCCATCATTGCTGATTTTCAAAAAAACTTCCATCTCATCTCCACAGGTTGCATTATTCAAAGACGCATATTTATCAAAATCCTCCATTTTTCTAAAATTCCTAGGATTTCTGTAATGATCTAAAATGTTTTGTTTGTACAATGATGATTTCATATTCTAGATATTTTTTTAATTTCATTAATAAAATCAGAAACTTCTTCTACAGTATTGTACAAGGCAAAACTCACTCTTGCTGTTGGACCAAAATCAAACCTGTTATGTAACGGTTCGGCACAATGAAATCCTGCTCTAACAGCAATGCCTTTTTCATCAAGCAAAGAAGCAATATCATGTGGATGCAAATTTTTTAATCTAAAACTTAACACTCCAATTCTGTTTTCGACGTTTTTAGGGCCTAATATATCTAGATTACAAACAGACAGTAAACCTGCAAGAGCAACTGATGTTAATTTTCTTTCATGTTTCTGTATTTCTTCCCAACTATATTGATTCAAAAAATCTATAGCCTCACTCAATCCAACAGCGGCTTCAATATTGCCCGTCCCTGATTCAAATTTCATTGGTAATTCACTCCATGTAGCTCCGTTTTTCCAAACTTTTGATACTGTATCTCCTCCAGTCATCCATGGATCTAATTGATTCAATATCTCTTCCTTACCATATACAACCCCTATACCCATAGGTCCATAAATTTTGTGACCAGAAAAACACAAAAAATCACAATCTAAATCTTGAACATCAACTGGCATATGAGCAACACTTTGAGTTGCATCAACACATATTATTCCTCCGAATTTGTGAACTTTTTTTGCAAGTAACTTAACATCATTAACCACACCAAGAACATTAGATACTTGTGTTACAGAAAGAATTTTGAATCTATCTTTGTATTTACGGATTAGATATTCTAAATAGCTAATATCTAGCTGGAAATCTTCAAGTACAGGAATCCATTCCAATTTCAATTTTTTTTCTTTCGCAAGCTGTTGCCACGGTAATATATTGCTGTGATGCTCCATTTCTGATATCGCTATTACATCTCCTTCTTTGAGAGATTGTCTACCATATGCTTGTGCAAAAAAGTTTAGGCTTTCAGTAGCATTTTTTGTAAAAAATATTTCCTTGTCACTTTTCGCATTTAAAAATTTCGCAACTTTTGTATGTGCTTCTTCCCAAAGTTTGGTAGATTCGTATGAAAGAGTGTGAATTGCTCTATGTACATTAGCATTAGAACCTTTGTAATATGCCATCATTGAATCTAAAACTCGTAATGGCTTCTGTGTTGTTGCAGCATTATCAAAGTAAACAAGAGGAAAACTATTTATCTTCCTGTCTAAAATTGGTATTTGTTTACGTATTTTCTGAATATTCATATATGAAAGATTATACAACAACTAACGGTTGTATTTCGCTTCTTTGTAGAAATGACCTTTTTTCTCCAAAAGATCTTTTGCTTTCCCCATCTCTACAATCTTACCTTTTTTAAAATAGTAGACTTTATCAAATTTTTTCAAATGGTCAGTATCTTGAGTAATGTATATCAAAATTTTGTCTTTTCCTACAAGATCAATAATGCCTTCGACAATTTTTGCTTTTGATGGACCATCAATGAAAGTAAATGGCTCATCCATAATCATGATTTCCTTGTTTCTGTATATCATTCTCGCAATAGCCAGTCTTTGCCAATGTCCTTGAGAAAGTTCTTGGCCTACTCCAAAGAATTTACCTAAAAGTTGATCATCAGTGATATGCAATCTTTTCATAATTTTGTCTAACCCACTAATCTGCTTTGCTTTTTCATACAAAGATTTATTTATTTTCGCAGTTGCATTACCAATCAGAATATTCCTTCTTAAAGTAAAATTGTATCTAACAAAATCCTGGAATACTACAGATATTTTCGATTTTAATTCTCCTCTCTCTAATTCCCTTATTGAATATCCACCTATGACATAATCACCAGCAGTAATTTGGAAAAGTCCACATAGAATCCTCACCAAACTACTTTTTCCTGAACCGGATGATCCTACAAAAGCAACTTTCTCCCCTGGCTTTATTTCCAAAGAGATATTTTCTAAAACTTTTTCTTTTGTTTTAGGATATGCAAAATCCAAAGATTTAAATTCTAAAGTTGGGCAACCTTTTGGAAGTTTCTCATGTCCATATGGAATATCTCTAAAACCTTGGTAATCTATGAAATCAAAAAATCCCTTGATGTATGACAAATTGTTCACAATGCTAAATACATTGTTGACTAAATTGTAAGCAGCCGCATATCCTGTTCTAGCATAGTTAATATATGCTGAGAATTGACCAATTGTTACTCCTTTAGCTACAGATACAGCTAACATATATATTATATATCCTGTTAGAAATATTTGATCTAAAACACTAAAGAGTGCTTGGTCAGTGTAAAAATGGAAATGGCCTTTGTAAAGATTGGAATAGTAATCACGACCTTTTTCTTTAAAAGACTTTCTTAAAAATTTGAAAATTCCAGTAACTCTTAATTCTGGAAAATCTGGAACCCTCGTAGAAATTAATTTTACGTAGTTCATAAATTTAATCTTTCCGATACTAGAATCTATATATTTTCTAATTTGTTCGTTTCTAACAAATTCCATTATCGTTTCTGGAAGTACAAACACCAAAATGATCAATGAAGACCACCCCATAATTCTGGAAAGCATAAATAGTGCACTTGCAACAGTTATGAATTGGATGAGAGTAGCTGACATATGACTGTATGTATCAACAAATCTTACGGTTGAATACTGTGGGACATAATTAATCAAATCTTGAAATTCCCTCTCTTCTACTTCTTGTAAATTCGTATTGGATATTTTTCTTAAAATATCTAAATCAGCTTTTAGATAGAATTCACTGTCTAAAATGATTGTTAAGTAACCAACCAGTTTATGAAAAAGTGAAATAAAGCACCAAAGAATGAGGC
>CAZELS010000141.1:0-3020 GCA_964513165.1 uncultured Candidatus Saccharibacteria bacterium | reverse complement strand
TATAGAGAATGTAGGAATTGTACTTTTAGATTTATTAATAATATTTATATGGTTCTCTGCATTTCTTGTTTACTACAGCTTCATACTTTACTTTATCTTTTTCTTGATGCTGGTAATTTCTTCATTGCTTCGAAACATATCTTACAAGATATATAGTGAAAGTTTTGTCATACATACAAATTTCTTTGTAGAGCGTATTGGTCAAACAAAGAATTATTCTTTGCCAAAATTTCTCATACTAATGGTGTGTTTAGCTTCGATATTTTGTATTTATCTAACACTTAATGATTTTACATCTAGGGTGAGCGCGGTAAAAGCGGAATCAATCCTTTATGAAATTAATAATCCGGAGACCACCTTAAGTATTACTGAAAAGGGAGAAAAATTTCAAAAAGCTATCGAATATTATGATGATGCAATAGCAAAAAATCCTCAGAATTATGTTTTTAGAAGAAAAGTCAGTTTAGTACTGATGGACTACATTACGCAAATATTAGGTCCAGAATTTTCAGATTTGTCTGATGATATGAAAAGACAGGAATTTATTGGTCTTGTAGGTATCTATGCAGAAGCTGCAACAGAGGAGGCCAAGAAAGCAACAGATTTAGCTCCTATGGTCGCATTGAATTGGAACACGAGGGATATTGTGTATGCAGAACTTGTTAAGATGGGCTTTGGAACATACACGAATACAGGACTTCAAGTATCAGAACAATCTATTCTTAGAAATCCAAACAATTACAATTCATATGTTAACAAAGCAACCTATCTTTACATTGCGGGAGATACTTCTGGTGCGATTGGAACTGTCAGGCAAGCTTTGGATATAAATCCTTACAACATCTCTGCTTTGGTCTTGGCTGGTGAAATATCAATGAAGCTTCAGGATTTTAATAATGCAAAGAGCTATTTTGAAACAGCTCAAGCTTTGTTGATGGAATTAGACTTTACTAGAGAAGGTGTAGTTGCGATGTATGACAAAGTTAAGGAAAACTTAGACTATCTATGGAGTTTAGGAATAGAAGGGAGTGCACCTGTACAAAATAATGATGAGAAAATAGAACAAGAAATAGAGCAAGAAGAGATTTTAGACTTGCCAGATGAAGAGATTGGTGACTAAAGGTCCAATATGCATATGTGTTTGTACCTTTGCTTTTGGAAAAAGTTTTTTGTATTCTGAAGCTTTCAAATATCTAATATATTCATACTCACTTTCCTTTTGTCCTTCTTCTATATATTTCAAGTTGAATTTGCTTTGTAAAAACTTTTGAGACTTGATTGGCAAATGTTGAAAAAGAGGGAAAGCATAGTGAGGTTCTAATATCGTTGTTAAACTTGGTACAACGAGTAAGAATTTTTTACTAACTCTTTGAATCTCCTCACAAGTTTTTCTAAAAGATTCTTCTGGTTGTATGTGTTCTAGGACTCCAATACTTACTAAAACATCGAATTCCTTATCTTCAAAAGGTAAAACATCAGAAGTTCTTTGTAAATATGTGAAATTTTTTTGTTTGATTTGATTTTCTTCTTTAGGAAAAATATCCATTCCGACAATTGGATTTACTTTATTAAATTCTTCAAATGTATATCCTTTACCACTTCCCAAATTTAATATTTTTTCATCAGGTTTTATATCTAAAAGCCTGACTATCTTTTCATAGCGTTTCTTTTTCTGGTTTATTGGATTGTAAAAACTTCTTATATTCATTATTTTTTCTTCTTCTAAAACTACCTTGAAATATACATAGAGCTTCAATTGGAAAATCTTTTTCCAAGGAAGATCTTAAAATTTTGTAAATTTCATCAAGTGTTGAACCTGTTGTTATTATATCATCTACGATAAGGATTTTTTTGTATTTTTCTATTTTTTTTACCTCAGCTTTATTTAGTTGAAAAACATTATTTATATTCTCTCTCCTTTTTTCATAACTAAGGCTTGCTTGTGAGAGATTATTTCGAACTTTCATTATCAAATCATTTTTTACTTCAATTCCTGTCTTCTTTGCTATCAATTCAGAAATGATTTGTGTTGGATTAAAACCTCTTTCTAGTGTTTTAGCTCTATATGAAGGGATGGGTATTAAAAGAGTTTTTTCTTTACCTAAGTGACTTAATTTATTTTCAAAGAGTGAAAAAAGAAAATTTCCAACTCTGTACCTATTCTTGTATTTGTAGTTGTATATTAATTTTTTTGAATATTCATTGTATTTCCATATGGTTGTTATTCGATCAAGAGAATATTTCTTTGTACAATCTTTATGCGTTTTGTAGCCATTTGAAAGACCTTTGCAGATATAGCAGGAAGGAAGAGTACTTACTAGTTTCTTTGAACATTTTTTGCATAGCCATGAACCTAATTTGGAACAGACTAAACATTCTTTTGGAAAAAGGAAATCTAACACAAAAATATGTTAATATGGAGTTATTAAAATTTTACTAAGTAGACATTATTATTGTAAAAAGTCCTTTTTTAGTATATTATTTCCAAGTTGAGATATTTAACTAAGATTTTGCTGTGAAGAAAAATTCTGTACCTATAATTATGTTGATCCTAGTATTTTCTAAAATTCTAGGATTTTTGAAGCTTAGGTTAATTGCTCAGCTTTTTGGAGCTACAAGAGAATTAGACTTGTTTTGGGCTGCTTTTGCAATTCCAGATACTCTTTTCAACATCATAATTGCTGGTAGTGTAAATGCTGCGATAATACCGGTCTTTAGTAAAGTCCTTAACAAAAAGGGAGAAGCTCATCTATGTAAGCTTTATTACAGATTAAATACAATCTTTTTAATATGTATTGTTTTGCTTTCTCTCTTAGCGTTTATTTTTGCGCCCCAGATCGCAGGATTACTTGTTGGAAAAGGATTTAGTGTGGGATTATTACAAACAGCAGCAGACATTACTGTTGCAGATGTTCAATTTCTCTCTTGGTTGATTAGAATTATGCTTCTTTCTCCAATGTTCCTAGGTTTAAGTAGTTTACTTTCAGCATATCTTCAAATTTTCAAAAATTTCTTTGTTA
>CAZELS010000140.1:0-9939 GCA_964513165.1 uncultured Candidatus Saccharibacteria bacterium | reverse complement strand
AACACTACCAGTTGTGTTTGACATATTTTAGCAATATTTAAGATGAAATGTCCTTACTGTACATCTACAGAAACAAAAGTTGTTGATAAGAGGGACAGTATTGATACGGGAACGACTCGTAGAAGAAGGGAATGTCTTAAGTGTTCAAAGCGATTCACGACATATGAAAGGGTTGAAAATATTGATTTGAATATTCAGAAAAAGGATGGAAGTATAGAGGCTTTTAATCGAGAGAAGCTGAAGAAAGGAATGATGAAAGCCATTAAAAAGGATGAAGTATCTGAAGAATTGTTGAATCAAATTTTAGACAATATTGAAACAAAATTACTTTCTAAAGAATCTACATTAGTAAAATCTGTTGAAATAGGGGATTTGGTTTTAGCAGAATTCAAACAAATACATCCTGTTGTATATATGCGTTTTGCATCAGTTTACAAAGGTTTCAGTAGTTTAGAAGATTTTGAAAGAGAATTAAATCTTCTTAAAAAGGTAAAAGGAAAAACTTAATCTCATTCATTAAAAGATGAAAATTACGAAAATCCAGAAGAGGGATGGTAAACAAGTGCCCTTCGATGCGGAAAAGATAACAGAAGCTATCTCAAAAGCTATGAAAGCTGTAGGGCAGTACGACGAGAAAAAAGCTCAAAAAGTAACTGATGCTGTTTTAAAAGAATTGTCATTAGGAGACAAAAAAATTCCAAATGTTGAGGAAATACAAGATCTTGTTGAAAAACATTTAATGTTGTCAAAGTGTGTTGATACGGCAAAAGCATACATTCTTTACAGAGATTTACGTTCTCGATCACGTAATATTAATAATTTGCTTGATGTTGGAGCAAAGATAAATTCATATATTGATAAGGCGGATTGGAAATTACATATTGATTCTTCTGTTGATTACCATTTGCAAGGTCTTTACAAAAATATTGTTAATGAAATTTCTGAACGATATTGGATGAATGAAGTATATACCGAGGAGATGAGAAGATTGCATGAGAACAAGGATTTGCATATTCACAAAAGCTCATCTATTAGTGCATATTGTGTAGGTTGGGACTTACAGGATCTTTTGTTAACTGGTTTTAAAGGAGTGGCTGGTAATATTGAATGTAATCCTCCAAAGCATTTGAATCCAGCTTTGGGTCAACTTGTTAATTTCCTTTACACTCTGACAAATGAGGCTCCAGATGGAGCTGTCGCTATTTCTAGTCTGGATACATATATGGCCCCCTTTATACGTCACGACAAGCTTGGTTACAAACAGGTAAAACAAGCTCTGCAATCATTTGTTTACAATATGAATATGCCTACCAAATCAGGTGGTCAAGTAGTTTTTTCAAATGTAACTCTTGATTTAAAAGTTCCAAAAGATATGAAAGACTCTCCAGTCATTCTTGGAGGTGAGTATCAGAAGGAAAAATATGGTGATTTTCAAAAAGAAATGGATATATTCAACAAAGCTTTAGCTGATGTGTATATTGAGGGTGACGCTAAGGGTAGAGCTTTTACATTTCCAATTCCTACATACAATATATCAAAGGATTTTGATTGGCAGAACAAAGCTTACGATGGAATTTGGGAGATGACAGCTAAGTATGGTATCCCTTACTTTGCGAATTTTGTAAACAGTGATATGAATCCAGAGGATGCTAGGTCAATGTGTTGTAGGTTAAGGATTGACAAGAGGGAGTTACACAAGCGTGGAGGAGGTTTTTTTGGAGCAAATCCACTTACGGGTAGCATTGGCTATACAACGATAAATTTACCTCGTATTGGCTATTTGACGAAGGGAGACAAGAAGCAATTTTTCAAGAAATTAGAGTATTTAATGAAAGTTAGTCGTAATGCGTTAACTTTACGAAGAAATCTTGTTGAGGACTTTACTGAAAAGGGTCTTTACCCTTACTCTAAATTCTATCTACGCAATGTTAAAGAAAAAACAGGTAAGTATTGGACAAATCATTTCAGTACTATTGGAATTATTGGTATGAATGAAGCTTGTCTGAACTTTTTTGGAAAAGATATTGCATCTAAAGAAGGGCAGAAATTTGCATCTGAAGTCTTGGATTTCATAAACAAGAAGCTTTTGGAATATCAGAATAGTGGTGATGAACTGTATAACCTGGAAGCTTCACCTGCAGAAGGTACTTCGTACTCTATGGCACGCAAAGACAAGGAATTATACCCAGATATTCTAGTTGCTAATGAAGCTGAGTTAGATAGAGATGGGATTATGCCATACTATACCAATTCTACACAATTGCCTGTTGGCTATACAGAGGACCTTTTTGAAGCTTTGGATCTTCAGGATGATTTGCAAAGCAAGTATACGGGAGGTACGGTTTTTCATGGTTTTCTTGGAGAAAGACTTAGTAGTTCCGACAGTGCAAAGAATTTGGTAAAGAAAATTACAGAGAATTACAAATTACCATATATTACTCTGACACCAACGTTTAGTATTTGTCAAAATCACGGATACATTAATGGTGAATATTTCGAATGTCCAACTTGTAATGAAGAAACTCTTGTTTACAGTAGGGTAGTCGGTAAAATTGCTCCAGTTCAAAGATGGAATCCTGGTAAACAATCTGAATTTTGTGATCGTAAAGAATATTGTACTAATTAATTAATATGATTTGCTAAAACCACTATGTTCAAAACCTACAGAAGAACGAAAAAATCTTGTATCGACGCTATTGATATTGTAGATGGATATATTAACAATCAAGATTGGAGAGTAAAAGAAAACAGTAACTGTTCATATTCATTGCATGGTCTTTCAAATCATATTGCAACTACAGTCCAGTCAAACTATTGGTTAAAAAAGGTATATCCTAAAAAAATTGCGGATGCACACCAATCAGGTGATTTGCATATTCATGATTTAGGATATATTTCCACATACTGTGTAGGTTGGGATTTGAGAGATTTCCTTTTGAAAGGGCATACTGGTGTTTTTGGTAAAGTAGCTTGTACTCCTGCAAAGCATTTACATTCTGCGTTGGATCATCTGAAAAATTTACTTTTCCTACTTAGGCATGAAGCTGCTGGTGCTCAAGCTGTCTCAAGTTTTGATACATATCTCGCCCCCTTTATACGCTACGACAAACTCAAATATGATGATGTAAAGCAGCTTTTACAGTATTTTGTTTTTAACATGAATGTTCCTCTAGACAAGGGTTTTCAAGCTCCATTTACAAATGTCACTTTGGATATTAAGCCAACAGGTTCACTTGCAGAAGAATGTGTTGTCATTGGGGGTCAAATTATGAAGGAGAAGTACAAAGATTTTCAAGAAGAAATGAATATGTTTAACAGGGCGTTTGCTGAAGTAATGATGGAAGGGGATGTATCGGGTAGGGTTTTTACTTGGCCTATTCCTACCTACAATCTAACTAAAGATTTAAAATGGGACGACCCTATGATGGATCCAATATGGGAGATGACTGCAAAATATGGTATTCCATACTTTTCTAATTTCATTAATTCTGATATGGACCCAGATGATGTTCGTTCAATGTGTTGTAGGCTTAGAATTGACACAAGAGAATTACGAAGGAAGGGAGGGGGACTTTTTGGCGCAGATCCTTTAACAGGCAGCATTGGTATTGTAACTATAAATTTGCCTCGTATTGGTTATCTTTCAAAAACAAAAGAAGATTTTTTCAAAAGACTCAAAGAGCAGATGGATTTGGCTAAAGAGAGCCTTGTCATTAAGCGTGAAGTGATTGAATATACCACTGAGCAGGGCCTTTACCCTTACTCTAAATTTTACCTTTCTGGTATTAAGGAAAGGTTTGGTAGCTACTGGAGTAATCACTTTAATACAATCGGTATGAATGGCATGAACGAAGCATGTTTGAATTTCTTGGGCAAGAATCTGCTAAGTAAAGCAGGGCACAAATTCACACTAGAGGTCCTCAACTATATTCGCGATTCTTTACAAGAATATCAAGAAGAAACAGGAGTTATGTTTAACTTAGAAGCAACTCCTGCAGAGAGTACTTCATACCGTTTTGCAAAAGCAGACAAGAAAAAGTTTTCAGATATCATTAGCGCAAATGAAGAAGCCGTAGAAAAGTGTGATGCAGATCCTTTCTATTCAAATTCAACACAATTACCGGTTGATGCTACAAATGATCTTTTTGAAGCGTTGGATAATCAGGATGACATTCAATGTAAATATACAGGTGGTACAGTATTTCATGTTTTTCTTGGCGAGAGGATACCATCAATATCTGCTACACGTGCTTTAGTTAAAAAAATAGCAAGTAATTACAAATTACCATATTTCTCAATAACTCCGACCTTTAGTATTTGTCCTAAGCATGGATATATGAACGGAGAACACGAGTACTGCAAGGATTGTGATGAACGCTGTGAAATATATTCGAGGGTTGTAGGATACATTACTCCTACAAATGGATGGAACAAAGGTAAGAAGGCAGAGTGGGGAAGTAGAATAAATTACAGGATGTAGATATATGACTGTATCTGGGATACAAAAAACTACATTAATCGACTATCCTGACAAGGTTGCTTGTACTTTATTTACGCATGGTTGTAATTTTTGTTGTCCTTTTTGCCATAACCCAAGTTTGGTAACGAAGAAAATAAATTTGAAAGAAATTTTTTCAGAAAAAAAGGTTTTTCAATTTTTAAATAGTCGTGTAAAAATACTAGATGCTGTTGTTATAACAGGGGGTGAACCTTGCTTGCAAAATGATCTTTTAGGCTTTGTTTCAAAGGTAAAAGATATGGGTTTTTTGGTTAAGGTTGATACAAATGGTTCTTTCCCAGACAAGCTGCAAGAGCTTCTTGAGCATGGTGCTGTAGATTACATAGCTATGGATGTCAAATCAGACTTAGAGGGATATTTGAGAGCCTCAGGCGTTTACAAAGAGACCAAAAATATACTACGTAGTATTGAAATTATCAAAAATTGTAATGTTGGATATGAATTTAGATCTACTGTGGTTAAAGGTATTCATGGAATTAAAGAAATTGAAAATATTGGTAAATTAGTAAATGGGGCAAAAAGGTTTTCTCTTCAGAATTTTAAATCAGGAGAAACTATTTCAAAATGTTTTAGTAAATTAAATGAATTTTCGAAAGTAGAATTAGAAAATTTCCAGCATATTTTAAACCAATATGTTGCGGAGGTATGTATAAAGAATATATGGTGAGTATTTGATATAATCTTCTCAAGGTATGCACCCATAGCTCAACTGGATAGAGCGTCGGTCTTCGGAACCGAAGGTTGGGGGTTCAAATCCCTCTGGGTGTGCTTGAAAAATGGTAGAATGTATTTATGAAAATTGAAATTTCTGAAAAATTCTTTGAAGAATATGCTCAATCAGAGATATATATTGTTGTTGGTACAGATATTAACAACGTTACCTCTAAGAGTAGGGATATTAATTTGAAATTACAGAAGGTTCAAGAAGATGTAAGTAAGGAGATTGCATTAAATGACTTAGATATATTGCAAAATTCTCTTTACAATCGTTTACTAAAAAAGATTGTAGATGGTGAAAAACTACCAAATATCAATCCATTTGTTAATTACTTCAATACTTTTGTTCTTGAGAACAGGGTCTTTGGTCTCTATGGCGATTTGAAGGAAATATATGGGAATCTAAATCTTGTTAAAATTGAAAAAGAAGAACCATTCCTAGAACAAGGAAAACAAGAAATTTCTTTCTGTGAGGCAGGAGAAATGGTTTTTGTTGATGAGCATTCTCCAACCCATAGAGTGGTAAAAAGCTTGGTTGGAGAGAGAGTAAAAGTCACAAATGATTCTAAAACAGTGATGTCACTCTTCTTAAGATTTAAGGGCTATGGGGCAAGAGAAAACGATGTGTTTCAGCAGAAGGTCCGAGAGTATGCTAATATGGCAAGCGACTTGTTTGGTGGTACTTGGCAGGTATACATGTTGAATGAAACGTCTAGACATATAGAATTGGAATATAAGTCGAAGGATTTGGAGGAGAAAATTGATGTGTTGAATGATCTAAAAAATCTAATTCAGGATCAAATTGGAGGTAGTAAGGGTATTCAAAAAAGGAAGGAAAAATCTCTGAATTTAGTAAATGAGGAGACTCTTTTAGGTGAGTTAAATGTTTTGCTAAAGGGATTCTTCGAAACAACGTATCCAGAACTTGAACTAGCAAATAGGGCAATACTTTCTACTTCTCCAAATATTTCCTTTGGTCATTTTTCTACAAATATTTGTTTTGAATTAGCAAAATTAAAAAACCAGGAAGTGGCTGATGTAGCAGAAGAAGTATGTATGAAACTGAGGGGTGAAACTAGGGTATCATCTGTCTTCAATAGGATGGAAGCTGCTAAGAATGGCTTCATAAATTTCTTTTTAAAAGAAGAATTCCTTGTGGGAAAGCTCTTAAGCTCATTAAATGACTTTGAAAAATTTTCTTCTAGTGATTTAGGTAAAGGTAAGGTGGTTTTGATTGAGAGTCCTAGTGCAAATCCAAACAAACCCCTTCATGTTGGCCATTTGTTAAACATTTTTCTTGGTAAATCTCTTCTTGCCATATTTGAAAAACTTGGTTTTGAAGTTGAAAATGACAATTTAATAAATGATAAGGGTTTGCCAATATGCAAGGCCATATGGGCTTTACAGGAGTTTGCTCAAAATTCTACTCCAGAGTCTGAAGGTTTGAAATCAGATCATTTTGTCGGTAAATACTATGTTCTTGGAGCTGAGAAGTTCAAGGAAAGCAAAGAAGTAGAAGAGAAAGTAAGGGAAATACTTAGAAAATGGGAGGCTGGAGATACTGAAATCATTGCGATGTGGAAACAAATGATGTCTTGGGTATTAGAAGGTCATAAAGAGACGATGGCTCGCTTAGGTGAAGAAATAGGGCACATGTGGTTTGAAAGTGAGATATATGAGAAGGGTAAGGGGATGATTAAGGGTGCTGTAGATGGTAAGAAAATCGTGCAGGGTGAAGATGGAGCTATTGTTGCAAAATTGAAGCAAGAATACGGTGTTCCTGATGTTGTATTGGTCAAGTCAGATGGTACTTCTTTGTACCATACGCAGGATGTATATCTAACTAAATTAAAAGTTGAGAAATATCATCCTTGGAAAGCAATTTGGGTTGTTGGTAATGAACAGATCACTCATTTTCAAAGGCTCTTTTCTTTGATAGATATGTTAGGGTTGTTGCCAATAGATAATTTATATCATTTGGCATATGGATTTGTGTTTGACAAAGAAGGGAAGAAGATGTCTTCGAGGACTGGTGATGCACTTTCTGGAGATGAACTCTTAGATATGGTTAAGGATGCTGCAAAGAAAGAAAACGAAACGACGGCTGAGGTTGTTAGCCTTGGGGCATTGAAATATGCTTTCCTTTCTTCTGATCCTTTTAAAGATATGAAGTTTGATATACAGAGGTCTTTGACTTTCAATGGTAAGAGTGGCCCATATATTATGTATGCATATGCTAGAGCTACTAATATTTTGAACAAAGTGGGAGAGTTGGGTGAAAGTAACCTCGATGGTATACAGCTTAATGATTTAGAGACTGCTATTGTACTAAAATGTATGGACTATCCAAATGTTGTTGTGAATTGTGCAAATAGCTATTCTCCTAGTATACTGGCAGAATATTTGTATGATTTGTCGAAACTTTTCAATCAAATGTATGAAAAGGAGAAAGTATTAGATTCAAAAGGCTCAGAGCTTGTTTTAAGAGTTTCGCTTGTAAGATCCATTCAAATGATTTTGAATGATGGGCTTTCACTTCTTCGTATTCAATCTTTAGATCAAATGTAGTATGTTTAAAAAAAGAAATGAGGCTTTTACATGTATTAATTGCAACAAAGATGTAAATTTGCATCCGTCTAGTTCTAGAGACCATTGTAATTTTTGTTTGTATGGACAGCATGTCGACAATGAACCAGGGGATAGGGCAAATGATTGTAAGGGAATTTTAGAACCTATCGGTATGAGAAAGAAGCAAGGAAAAGAACAAATCGTTTATCGTTGCCAAAAATGTAAAGCAATTGTATACTGTGTCTTCGCTCCAGATGATAATTTTGAAGTGAAGATAGAACTAACTTTAGTCGAATTTTAGACTTAATGGACAATTTTGAACTTGAAGTACAAGATGATGTAATAGGGGTTGAGTTACCAGATTTTGTGCTTGAGAAGAGGGGAATAGAAGATGCTTTGGTTACTAGAAAGCCAAATTTAGTTGAAGTTTCAAAAGATATTTTCGAAGAGAAGAATTTTTCAAAGGGTGATATCTTACTTTTAGATAATGATGATACTCTAATCCCAACTATTAAGAACAGATCTTCAATTATTAAATGGGCATGCAAGGGTTTGCCTGAAGATTCCCAAGAGCTTTTGCAAAAAGCAAGAGAAAGAGAAATTTCCGTGGCAATAGTTACGGATGCATTGCAGGAAGGTCATTATCTTGAAGAACATGGTTTACCTATATTTGGATATAAGAGTAAATCTCAAAATCATATTCTTAAGCATTGGGAATGTATTTTTAGTTGGTGTAATGGTACTTATTACAAGAAATCAGAAGAATCATTGAAAGAAGTGCGAGATTGGATTCTTAATGTTAAAAATGGAGGTAGAGGTAGAGTTGCCGTAGTAGGTAATAGTGATCGTGATATAAGTTTTGGACGTCGTCTAAACCAAAAATTACAAAAAGTGGGTATTAACAACGGCTTCTCTATTTATAGACTACCTTACATTAGATGGTCTTATTAGTTGCACAGTAGAGTTTCATGGCGTTTCCCTTGTGAGTATAGGATTTCTTTGCTCCCCTTAATTTTGCTGATTAAACTAGTTCTTCTTTTTTGATATACTTTTGTATGGAAAAATATGACCTCATCATTATTGGCTCTGGACCTGCAGGCTATTCTGCCTCTATATATGCATCTCGATACAAAATGAATCACATTGTTGTGGGTGAAATGCCTGGAGGGGCAGGCAGCTATGCTCACAAAGTATTTAACTATCCCGGTTACAAAGAAATCACTGGTGTTGAATTGATGATGAAAATGAAAGAACAGGCATTGAGCTATGGTGTGGAATTGTTTATGGATAGGGTTGTCTCAGTAAAAAAAGAAGGTAATTTCGTTGTAGAAACAAAAGGTATGAAATCTTTTGAGTCTAAAGCTGTATTGATTGCAACAGGGACAAAAAGAATAACTTTAGATATTCCTTCGGAGAATAAATTTAAAGGAAAAGGTATTTCATATTGTGCAACCTGTGATGGGATGTTGTACAAAGACAAGGTGGTGGCTGTTGTAGGGGGTGCAAATGCAGCGAATATGTCTGCAGTGTATCTATCTGATATTGCGAAAAAAGTCTATGTAATATATCGCAGGGAGAGCCTTAGAGGTGAACAGATGTGGATAGATGAAGTAATGAGTAAAGAAAATATCGAAGTGATTTTCAATGCTAATGTAGTTGAATTTTTAGGTGATGATATTTTGAAACAGATTCGCTTAGACAAGGACGATATGGTTGTTGATGTTGATGGAGTATTTGTTGAGATTGGATCTAAACCTTCTTTGGATTTCAACCCTGGAGTAGATTTGTGTGAGCAAGGATATATTAAGGTAGACAATCATCAAAAGACCAGTGCTGAAGGCATTTATGCTGCAGGTGACATCACTACTAATTCTGCAAGTTTCCATCAGGTAGTGACGGCTTGTAGTGAAGGTGCGGTTGCTGCCCATTCAATATATTACTGGCTAAAGAGAATTTAGTGTAGATATTTTTTTAAAAATTTTCCAGTCCAACTACTGTTATTTTTCATAATTTCATTTGGTGTGCCTTCTGCAATTACTTTGCCTCCTTTGTAACCACCCTCTGGACCTAGATCTATTATCCAGTCTGCGAATTTTATTATATCCAAATTATGTTCTATAACAATAACGGTGTTT
>CAZELS010000139.1:0-8279 GCA_964513165.1 uncultured Candidatus Saccharibacteria bacterium | reverse complement strand
ATTGGGGTTGTAAACCAGTTAGCTGTGTTTGCTCGTATTAACGAATTTGGCTTTATCGAAGCTCCTTACAAAAAGGTACTTCAAACAGTAAAGAATGATCCTAAGCTTTCTGAGAACAGGATATTGAGTGAAGGAATTAGAAGTGGTAAGAAAATTGTATTTAAGAAAGGTACTGTTATTTCGAAGGATGTTGCTCAAAAATTGAGTAAGATGAAAGATTTAAAAGAAATTAAGGTTAAATCATACATTACAAATGAAGTTGTTTACTTTGATGCTCGTGAAGAAGAAGATTACAAAATTAGTCTTTCTAATGTTAAGCAAGATGAATTTGGTAATCTTACAGAAGATCTTGTACCTGCGAGATACAATGGTAATTTCGTGATTGATGATGTTCAGTCAATTAACTATGTAGATTTAGCTCCTTACCAACAAGTTGGTGTGGGAATGGGATTAATTCCATTTGTTGAGCATGATGAATCTATGCGTGCGTTAGCTGGTTCTAATATGCAGAGGCAAGCAGTTCCTTTGTTAAGACATGAGGCTCCAGTTGTTGGTACAGGATTTGAGAAATTGATTGCAGAAGAATCAGGACGTGGTATTTTTGCAGAAGAAGATGGTGTTATCGACTATATTGATGGACAAAAAGTAATTGTTAAATACAAAAAACTTGGAATTAAAGAGTATGAGATTGTAAAGTATTTAAGATCAAACAATGATACTTCATTTTCACAGTATCCAAGAGTGTCTAAAGGAGACAAGGTTAAGGCAGGAGATCTTTTGGTTGATGGCCCGACAATGGTTGATGGTGAACTTTCAGCAGGTATTAATCTTAAAGCAGCATTGATGTTTTTTGAGGGATACAATTATGAAGATGCCGTTATCATATCTGAAAGAGTTGTTCAGCAAGATCTTCTTACTTCTACTCATATTAATGAGTATTCAATTGATGTTCGTGAGACTGAATTGGGCCCAGAAATTATTACTGCTGACATACCAAATGTTAATGAGCGTATTTTAAACAAGTTGGATTCAGCTGGTGTTGTAAAGATTGGTGCTAAAGTAATAGCTGGAGATATTTTAGTTGGTGTTGTTGCACCTAGAGGAGAAAAAGAATTAACTGCAGAAGAGAAATTACTAAGAGCAATTTTTGGTGAAGCAGCAAGTGATGTTAGAGATAATTCACTAAGGGTACCCCATGGAGAAGCTGGTATTGTGATTAATGTTCAAATTCTTTCTGTAGAAAAAGATGACAAATTGAGTCCTGGTGTTTTACACCAAGTAAAAGTATGGATTGCAGATACTAAGAAAATTAACTATGGAGACAAGATTGCAGGTAGACATGGAGACAAGAATACTGTTGCTGCAATAAGGCCGATTGAAGATATGCCTTTTACTGTTGATGGAGAACCTGTTGATATTGTTCTTACTCCAACGTTTATTAAAAGAATGAATATGGGTCAAGCAAAAGAAGTTCACTATGGTAAATATGCTTCTTTGTTAGGTAAGAATTTTGCTTTCCCTCCTTTTGATGATATTAATGAAGCTTGGTTAGAGGAAGAAATGAAAAAGAATGGTTTTGCAATGGAACAAAAAGAAGTCCTCTATGATGGAAGGACAGGAGATAAATTCCCTAAAAAGGTTACTGTTGGTACAAAATATGTGCTTAAGTTAAGACATATTGCAGAATCTTCAGTACATGCAAGATCTACTGGACCATACACATTGGTTACTCAGCAACCTATGCAGGGTAAACCTAAGATGGGTGGTATTAGATTTGGAGAAATGGAAGTTTGGGCTCTTGAAGCACATGGTGCAGTCTATGCTTTGAAAGAAATGTTGACGATTAAGTCTGACGATGTTACTGGTAGAGCTGATGCTTACAAAGCTATCATTAACGGTGACAAGATTGAAATGCGCTATGTTCCTGAATCTTTCAAAGTGTTAGTTAGAGAGTTGAATTCATTGTGTTTAAATATTGAATTAATTTCAAATCCTGAAAAGGAAGAAGATTATGCAGAATAAAAAGATACAAAATTACAAAGAGGACTATTCAGATTTTGATGCCTTAAAGCTTACGCTTGCATCTCCTGATCAGATTTTAGAATGGTCTTATGGGGAAGTAAACAAGCCAGAAACAATTAACTATCGTACTTTTAAACCAGAGCCTGATGGTTTGTTTTGTGAAAAAATCTTTGGGCCTACAAAAAATTACGAATGCTATTGTGGAAAATACAAGAAGATTAGGTACAAGGGTATTGTTTGTGATAAGTGTGGAGTTGAGGTAACAAGAAAAGATGTTCGTAGAGAAAGAATGGGACATATTAATTTGGTTGTACCTGTAGCACATGTTTGGTTTTCATACGGAGTTCCTAACAAGCTTTCTTTGATTCTTGATATGCCTCACAAAAAGATTCTTTCTGTTCTCTACTACACGAGGTACATGGTAGTTGATATCGAGGAAGAGAAGAGAGAGGAAATTTTGCTAAGAGTAAAAAGCTTGCGTGAGAAGGAGAAAAAAGAATTAATGGAGGATATGGAATTAGAATTGAAGGAGACTGAGGATGGATTTAAGAAAAAGATTAAAGAATTAAAGAAAAAAGAGAAAAAACCAAAGGCCTTAGAATTTAAAGAGAATCAATTAAATCATGAAAAGAAACAAGCTTTAGCAATCATTAGGAGAGATTTCGCTGAGATGGAAGAAGAGTTAGATACTTCTTTTAATAGGTTTGAAACTCTTGTTCAACAAATAGAGATAGGTACAATACTTACAGAAGATGACTATGTAGACTTGACTGACAGGGAGTTGGTCTTTTTTGATGCACAAATGGGTGCTGAGGCTATAGAGAAACTTCTTAGTATGATTGATTTGGATGCTGAAATTGATACTTTGCGAAGAAGGTCAAAGAATGAAAAGGGATTGAAGAAATTGAATACAATTAAGAGATTACAGTATTTTGAAGGTTTTAAGACCAACAATTTGGATCCAAGATGGATGATTATGTCTGTTATGCCAGTTCTTCCACCTGAAATTCGCCCTATTGTTTCTTTACCTGGAGGTAGATTTGCTGTTTCAGATTTGAATGATTTGTACAGAAGTATCGTTATTAAGAATAATAGATTAAGAAGGTTGATTGAAATTGGTGCACCTGATGTGATTTTGCGTAATGAAAAAAGAATGCTTCAAGAAGCAGTAGATGCCTTAATTGACAATGCACATAGACCAGGAAAGACACTTTTAAATAGCAGAAGGTTACCTTACAAATCATTAACAGAAGAGCTACGAGGTAAGAAAGGAATTTTAAGAAAGAATTTGCTAGGAAAAAGGGTTGATTATTCCGGTCGTGCTGTAATTGTAGGAGATGCAACATTGACATTAGATCAATGCGGTTTGCCTAAATCTGTTGCTTTAGAAATGTTCAAACCATTTGTTATCCATGAAATTCTAGAAGCTGGTTTAGTTGTAAACATTAGGTCAGCAAAGGAGATGGTTGATGAACAAGAAGATATAGTTTGGGATTTCTTAGAAAAAATTATTGATGGGAGACCCATACTTTTAAATAGGGCTCCTACTTTGCATAAGTACAGTGTACAGGCATTTTATCCTAGATTAGTAGAAGGTTATGCTATTCGTTTGCATCCTTTGGTATGTAAAGCTTTTAATGCTGACTTTGATGGTGATGCAATGCATGTCCATGTTCTCTTAGCTGATGAGGCTATGGCAGAAGGTCGTGACAGAATGCTTGCTTCGAAGAATATTACTAGTATCGCCGATGGTAAGATGTTGGCTAATCCAAGTAAGGATATGGTGTTAGGATTTTTCTTAATGACGAATTTGAAAGAAAGCAAAACACCTAAGAAGTTTGGAGATTTTGATGAAGCTGTTAGAGCTTACAACAGAGGAACAATGACAATAGATGAAGAAATTATTACTAGAGGTAAGGGCGCAGTTTTGAAAACTTCTGCTGGTAGAATAATTCTTAACTCTATTTTTCCAGAAGATTATCCTTTCATTAATGAAAGAATCGGTGCTTCAGAAATTAAGAAGATTTTGGAAGATATTAAGCATAAATATTCTTTGGAAATATTGCCTGGCTTGTTAGACAATCTTAAGAAACTTGGTTTTAAATATGCTACAGATTTAGGTTTTTCTTTCGGTATGGAAGATTGTGATATTGATTTAGGTTTGGAAAGGAGAATTGAAGAAATTGAGGAAAAAGACAAAGAATTACAAGAAAACTATTTACAAGGTTTAATCACGGGTAAAGAAAAAATGTCTCTTTCAATTGATATGTGGTCTGATTTTGCAGATGGTTTGCAAAATGAAGTTTGGGATAAAATTCCTAAAGACAATCCAGTATATGAAATGGTTGAATCAGGTGCTAATGGAGCTAGAATTAATTCAAGACAAATTTTGACTATTAAGGGCCATGTGCGTGATTCTTCTGGAAACTGGGTCCCTTTACCAATTAAAGGTAATTACAGAGATGGATTGAATGCTTTTGAATATTTTGTTGCAGCCAATGGTGGTAGAAAGGGTATTGCAGACCGTTCAATTAAAACTTCTGACTCAGGATACCTTACAAGAAAGCTAGTGGATGTTGCTCATGACGTTATCATTCGAATGGATGATTGTGATTATGATGGAGAAGGTATTATTCTTTCTAGAGAAGATGAAAGAAGACTCTCTTTTGAGGACAGAATATTTGGTAGGTATTTGACTAAGGATGTTGTTGATGACAAAGGTAAAGTAGTTATTGAAAAGGATAAATATATTGATATTGATTCTGCAAAAGCTATAGAGGCTGCAAATATAAATAAGATATTTGTACGTTCTCCAATAAACTGTACTGCACCATTAGGACTTTGTAAAAAATGCTATGGTTACAATATTGAAGTACATGAAGAGGTAGAAATGGGTAAAGCTGTTGGAGTTATTGCAGCACAATCAATTGGTGAGCCTGGTACTCAAATGACTATGCAGACTTTCCATAAAGGTGGTGTTCAGAGAACAGATATCACTCAGGGTTTGCCACGTTTGATTGAAATTTTAGAAGGTAGAACTCCTAAAATTGAAGCAGAAATCTCTTCATTGGATGGTATTGTAAAGGTAGAGGTTGGTGAAGACGATTCTGTTACACTTTTCATTACAGGTAAAAAGAAAGTTTCAAGAAATTTTGTGATTTTTGATGCAAAGAAGGTCTCAGTTAAAGATGGGGAAAAAGTTAGTCCAGCTCAACTCCTCTTCATTGGCGAAGATGAAAAAGAAAAACAAGCTCCTTTTGGAGGTATTGTAAAAATTGATTCTGGAATATTGACACTTACTGGTGAAATGGAAGCCGAGGAAAGGATTAAAGTCCTTCCTGGTTTGGATGTTTTAGTAAATGATGGTGACAAAGTACATGTTGGACAACAACTTAGTGAAGGAGCCATTGATCCTAAAAAGCTAGCAGAAGTAGCTGGTATTGAAAAAGCACAGGAATATGTAGCTAATGAAGCCCAAAAGGTTTTTGGTGAACAGGGAGTTTCTTTAATGGATGTTCATATCGAAATTATCGCAAGACAAATGGCAAGACTAGGTGCAGTTATGGAGAGTGGCGATTCTGAATATTTGATAGGTACTTTGGTTAACAGATTTAGAGCAAAGTTTGTTAATGACAAATTACGAGAGAACAAGAAAAATATCGCTTTAATTACACCAAGATTTATGGGTATAAAGGCATCTGCTTTGCAAACGGAAAGTTTCCTTTCAGCAATGTCCTTTGAAAACTTAGTAAGAGTTTTGACAAATGCTTCAATTCTTGGTCAGGTAGACTATTTGCGCGGGATGAAAGAAAATGTTATGATTGGGCGCAAAATCCCTACTGGGGAAGAAGCAAGGATAGAGAATGTTTATGAATTTAAAAATATTTAAGAATTATGCCAACAACTAATCAATTAGTTAGAAAACCAAGGAAAACGAAGGCAAAGAAGTCCAAATTTATGGCTTTGAGTACTAATTACAATTCTTTGCAAAATAGGTACAAGAGAATTAACAATCCTTTTAAAAGAGGAGTGTGTTTGCAGGTAAAAACTATGACACCTAAAAAACCAAACTCTGCTCTTCGAAAGGTTGCAAGGGTACGTCTTTCTAATGGTATGGAAGTAACGGCATATATTCCTGGTGAAGGTCATAATTTACAAGAGCACTCTGTTGTATTGGTAAAAGCTGGTAGAAAAAGGGACTTGCCTGGTGTTAAATATACTGTTATTCGTGGTAAGTACGACGCAGCAGGCGTTTCTGACAGGAAGAAGGCTAGATCTAAGTATGGTGTTAAGAAATCTGATAAATAATCTTATTCATTTTGTAGATGAGAGGTAAAAGAGCAAAATTAAGAAAAATTGAAAAAGATCCAAAATACAACAGTGAATTGTTTTTACGATTCATAAAAAGTATTATGCTTCACGGTAAAAAAGGTTTAGCTGAAAAAATGTTTTACAATGTAATAGAATCTGCATCAACGGAATTAAAAGTTGACCCTGTAGATTTTGTTCATAAAGTTATTGATAATGTAAGACCTGCACTAGAAATCAAAAGTCGAAGAGTTGGTGGTTCAAACTATCAAGTTCCAGTACCTGTTACTCCAGAAAGGCAAGAAACTTTGGCAATTAGATGGCTAATAGATACTTCCAGGGGTAAGAGTGGTGCTTCTTTTACTGAATTACTAAAAAAAGAGATGATTTCTGCTTACAATGGTGAAGGTGATGTAATCAAGAAGAAACAAGATGTAGAAAGAATGGCTGAAGCAAACAAAGCTTTTGCACATTTTAGGTGGTAACTATTTCGTACTTTCAATCCTTATCCAAGTTTTTTTGAAATCTTTTTTTAAAATTCTTCTTTCAAAAAATATTTTCATCCAAGTAATTATTCTTACAGGAAAAAGCATCTTTGACCAAAAAAATTCACGAAATGTTTTTGCATATTTGAATGGAAACCAAAAATATGCAATTTCATCTTTCAAAGTTCGTGTCTTTTTTCCTTTTTTAACAACACCAAATTGTTCTAATTGAATATATCCTCCTAGAGATCTGGTTTTTTGTTTGTAGTAATCATTTAAATGTTTTGGGTAGCTAATACAAGCTTTTGCTTTAGGAGCGTATGAAATTAAATGTGCTTTGTTTGCAATTTCATAAGAAATATATGCATCGTCAGAAAGTACATCTTTTGGTAATTTAAGATTGAAGTTTCTAATGGCCATGATGTAGCCACTCATTGGGAAAAATTGTCCTTTTTTTACAATGCTAGTCCTTTTGTGATGAGCTGCATCTGAAAGAAGATTCCCATAATATCCCATCATAGTGTCTTTTTTGTCTATTGAGATTGGTCTTCCACTCACACCTCCTACCGTTTTGTCTTTAAAAGGAGCTATTAATTCTTTAACAGCATTTTTGTCAAAATAAACATCTCCATCTGTGAGTATGAGAATATCTCCCTTTGCTTTTTTGAATGCTAAGTTTAAAGCATGAGGTTTTCCTTCGCATGGATCTACTATTTGGATAAATTTTTGCAAAATATTGAGGCTTTTTGCCATTTCCATACCAGCGTTTAAGGTTTCTTCATCTGGGCTGATTTGTATTATCTCGTAATTTTGTGGAATTCCAGAATATTTGTGTTCTGCAATACATTTGATTGCTTTACCAATAGTTCGTGCCTCTTTGTAAGAGACTATGATAACAGAAAGCATTCTTTTAAAAGTAAAAGATTATTCTGACTTTTGCTCTTCTCCTTGTTCTTTAACTCCTTCTTCACCTTTCTTTTCCTCTCCTTCCACAGTCTCTCCTTCTTCACCTTCTTCTCCCTCCTCACCTTCTTCTTCTTCAACGACCTCTTCCTCAACTTGTTTCTGAAGTTCTGTAATAGTGGCAATTGTATTATTCAAGTCTTCCTCATTTATGAGCTTAATACCTTCAGGAATTTTGATATCTTCGAGTAATATTGAATCTCCTACTTCTGCTAAATTTGATATGTCTACTTCAATATGTGGTATCAAATCTTTTGGTTTAGCTTTGATATTGATATATTTAGTTGGCTGTATTAATACTCCTAAACTGTTTTTTACAGCAGGTGATATTCCAACGAAGAGAAAAGGAATTTCTGAAGTAATCTCTTCATGTTCATCAATTTCAAAAAAGGCAATATGTCTTAATGAATCTTTCCTAGGGTCTGTATCAATGTCTTTTACAAGTGCTTTCATACTTTTTCCATCAAGATCAATATCTATCATAGTAGAAGAGGTAACTCC
>CAZELS010000138.1:0-2378 GCA_964513165.1 uncultured Candidatus Saccharibacteria bacterium | reverse complement strand
CGTAGGTCGTAGGTTCAAGTCCTACCTGGGGAGCTGAAAAGATAAGACAAATAATTGCCAAAAGATGAAATGAACAGACATTCAGCATCTTAGGCAATTTTTTTTTGACCCAAACTCGCCAATCCACGACAAAATAATTCCATTTTCGGACAAAGTATCGTTACCAAATCGTTACAGAAAAATGTAATGGTTTTCTGTAACGATTTAGACCATAAGTCTCTGAACTGTCGCATATTGTCTTCTTGTAAGTAGCTTAATATTGAGTTAGTAAAATTAATTTTGTAACGAAAAATTTTAAGTATTATGAAGAGTACATTTCGGATTTTATTTTATGTAAGACGTAATTACATCAACAAAAAAGGAGAAACAGGTATAATGGTTCGAATTACACTTGACGGGGAAATATCTCAATTTAGCTCCAAGTTAAATGTTAATCCCGAAAACTGGGATACAAAAAGAGGTAAAGTTATTGGGAAAACAAAGGAAACTAAAAACCTTAATGACACTCTGGAAAATATCAAGGCTTCCATAATCAGACACTATCGTGAAATTGAATGGCAAGATACACACGTAACAGCGGAAAAAATCCGCAATGCTTTTCTGGGTGTTACCGTGAAATCTCAAATGCTTTTAGTGGTATTTAAAAACCATAATGATGATTTATCAAAACGAATAGGAAAGGACATAACAGAAGCAGGAGTAGAAAAATATATACGCACAAGGGAACGTTTAACAGATTTTATGATACATCAATATAAAATTAAAGATATTGCCTTAAAGGAAATCAACTATAATTTTATTAACTACTTTGAAACCTACTTACGTTCAGTTCATAATTGTGGAGTAAATACCACAGCGAAATATCTTCAACAACTCAAACATATTATTACACTTGCTATAAATAATGGATGGTTACAAACTGATCCTTTTGTAAATTTCAGAATTCGTTTTGAGAAAGCAGACCGCGGCTATCTTATACAAGAGGAACTTGAAATATTGATGCAAAAGAAATTTTCCATTAAACGACTGGAGCAAGTGAGGGATATTTTTGTTTTTTCATGTTTTACTGGCCTGGCGTATGTTGATGTTCGGAATTTGAAGGCAAAAGATATTCAAACATCATTTGATGGAAAACTTTGGATAATGAAGAAGCGTCAAAAAACTAATGTACAATCCAACATACTTCTGCTTGATATTCCTAAAATGATTTTAAAGAAATACGAGAATAAACTTCACGATGAAAAACTGTTACCCGTAATAACCAACCAAAGAATAAATTCATATCTTAAAGAGATAGCGGATGTTTGTGGTATTGAAAAGAATTTAACGTTCCATTTAGCTAGACATACTTTTGCGACCACCGTAACTTTAGCAAAAGGTGTTCCGATGGAAACTGTTAGCAAAATGCTTGGGCATACCAGCATTCGAACCACACAAATTTACGCCCGGATTACCAATAGTAAAATTGGAAATGATATGAATGAGCTCGCTAAAAAGTTGGAAGGGATGGATAAAATGTTGACCTTATAAATGTCGCAAAAAACTAACCAACATGTTGTAAAGTTGATGTAACCCTTATCCCACTTGCGTTTTTCAGTCACAGACAACAACTGAAGTTGCTACATTTGAATGGACAGTGAGTTAAGATATGATTGTTATTAAAATTATATCTTAGAATTATGAAAGCAGAAACAAAAGAGAAGGACTTTTACAAGAGAATTTAAAATGAATGCAGTAGAATTGGCAAATGAATTAAATATTCGCCCGGAATTACTTTATCGATGGAGAACTGAATTTGCAAGTTATCAAGGGAAAAGTTTCCCAGGTAATGGAAAACCAAAGCTGACTGAGGAAGAATCAGAAGTAGCCCAATTAAAGAAAGAATTGGCAGAAATGCGCATGGAAAGGGCATGCTGTAATCATTTAATTAACCCTATAAAAACAGATAAGATTGAAAAGTTAATGACCAACAGCCGCACTACCGAGGTAGATGCCGTGTCGTTGCGCACAATTGGTGCGTACAAAAACACAAGCCTGAGCAGCGATGCTCATTTGGCTTCAATTTTTACTGCCCTCAAAACAGAATCGGTTCGCCTAACTGCCGCCATTAAACGGTCGAAAGCCGAAAGTGAGTTGGAGGTTAAGTGCAGTCGAAGAGGTGGAAAAGGTGTTCGATAATTATGGTTTGTCTATTTTGGGCGAAAGCTATGCTAAACGGGAAGCGAATTATTAATTGTGTGCAAATTATGTAATTTATTTCTAAAATAGTGTAATGCTTACCTCTGCTGCACGTTTTTCTTTCTCTTCGTTCTGAAAGACAAGTTCTTTATTGGCAATGATTAACTCAGCAGCACGTTTCTCTTTCTCCTCCTCGTTTT
>CAZELS010000137.1:0-2751 GCA_964513165.1 uncultured Candidatus Saccharibacteria bacterium | reverse complement strand
TTTCTTTGTTTTTTACATCTTCTGCCATGTATTTTCCCTTAATGAATTGAGTTATATAGCAGGAGAGAGGATCGAACTCTCGACCTTGGGTTTATGAATCCCATGCTCTAACCAACTGAGCTATCCTGCCACAATGCTCCAAATTATACCACAGAAGTTGAGATATACACCAAAAAAGAGTATTCTAAAAGATGGAAATCTTAACAAATATCCTCAATCCAGTAGACGACGAAACAGCAGAACTTCTGAACAATCATATTGTTGATATCGAAAAGGGAAAGATTGTAAGTGTAAAACCACTCTCAAAAGGTAAAAAGAAAAACAAAGTAAAAGATTTTTCCAAATCAATATGTATTCCAGCATTAATTGACGCACATACTCACCTACCCCAATTCGACATTGTTGGAAAATATGGATATGGACTAATTGAATTTTTACAAAATTACGCTTTTCCTGCTGAAATTCGTTTCAAAGAATTAAACTATGCAAAAGATCTTTCAAAAAGATTTTTTCAAGAATTAAAAAAATGCGGAACAGGTACAGCAGTAATCTACTCTTCAATACACAAAGAAAGCACAGAAATTGCTTTTAAGGAGGCAGACAAATCAAAATTAAGAATCTTTATGGGTAAAACCATGATGAATCAAAATTGCCCAAAAGAATTGTGTGAGAACACAATACAAAGTCTTAATGAAAGCTATCAATTGCAGAAAGAATGGCATGAGGAAGACACAAAATTGCAATACATCTACTCTCCCAGATTTGCCATAAGTACATCTCAAGAATTTATGGAAGAAGTTGGTAAGATGGCGAGATTAAACAAGACCTTTTTGCAAACACATATAAATGGGAGTAAAGAAGAGAGGGAATTTGCAATGAACATGTACAAAGACAGCGATTCATACGCTGAAATATATCAAAAAGCAAGAATACTCGGGCCTAAAACACTACTTGCGCATGCAATACACAACAGTAAAAAGGATTTGGAGATTTTAGGTAAGACAGGAACAAACGTAATTCATTGCCCAGATGCAAACATCTTTTTGAAAAGTGGAATATTTCCACTAAAAGACATCGAAGATCATGGTATTTCAATTGGGCTTGGTTCAGATGTAGGTGCTGGAACAACACTAGATATGTTCAAAATCATGAAAAGTATGCTTGATATGCAAGATTACATAATGCCTGTTGAAAAACCTTTTTTTCATGCTACCAAAGGAAATGCAAAAATACTTGATATTGATTCTGGAGAACTTATGGAAGGTAAAAACGCTGAATTGCTGAAAATTGATTTTCTAGGAAAAGTAGATTCAAAAAATGCAAAAAATATATTGGAAAGATTAATTTTTACACAAGATTACAAAAGAGAGCTTTTACTTTTCTAAGCTCTACCTGTATATGCCCCACTTTCAGTATTAATGCTGACAACATCTCCCTTTTTTACAAAAAGTGGCACTTCTACCTTGTAACCAGTCTCCAATGTAACAATCTTTGATGCACCACCAACAGTATTACCTTTGACTGCATCTACAGAATCAACAACCTTTAGTTGAACAGAAAGATTTCTTTTGAAAGAAATAATTTTGTCTTCAAAAAGAAGAGCCAATACCTTGTCTCCCTCTTTCATAAATTGGGCATAGTCAGAGACAATTTCACTAGGAACTTCGATATTTTCAAATGTTTTGCTGTCCATGAAGTAGTAAGATTTGCCGTCATTGTACAAATACTGAAATGCTTTTGTTTCTGGAGAAATTTCTTCAAACTTTGTCCCTGCGTTTACCGTCATATTCTGTATCGTATTGTTAGACAGATTACGCAATTTCAATATGATGAGACCACCTTGGCGACCTTGAGTCTTGTACTGCCTATCTATTACAAAAAAGACCTTTCCGTCAATCAATAAATACATATTTTTTCTTAAATTGTCTGTTAAAGCCATTAGGATAGAAAGAAAATATTTAAAAATGGTTGCGGGGATCGGATTCGAACCGATGACCTTCAGGTTATGAGCCTGACGAGCTGCCTCTGCTCCACCCCGCGCCTACAAGCATTGATTATATATTAAAAGACAATGTTTGACAAATATTGTCTAAACGCCACTAACAAAAAGAAAATCAATCCACACATCTAAAATTTCTTTGGTATCGGTGTACTCTACCTTCTGCGGCAATCCTTTTGCTAAACGTAATTCTTCTTCAATTTGCTCAGAATTCAGCACTTCTGCTGGTATTACAAAAAGAACTTCGCCTTCACCACTGTACCTTAACCTGTCTCTTGCTTCTTTTTCTAGATAGTCAATTGAAACAATTTCGCTTTTTTCTAGAATAAGTTTTAAATTTTCAAGCCTAAGCTCATTAACCTCTTCTTGAGCAATTTCTACCCATTTTAGCTTGTTATTCGCTACATCAACAGAAAGTATCAAATGATATGTAAAAAATGATATAAAAGCTAACATTAAAATAAGGCCAACGATTCTCAACGACACATTCTTTTTTTTTATTCTATTTTTATTCAAGACCTCTCTTTTCATAGAATTATTATACCTAAATACTGAAACCTTTAGTACAGCCAAATATATTACTTAACAGGATACTATTATTTTCAAAGCCCCTCCCCCTTGACCCGAGGAGAATGCTAGTGCTATAATGTAATTAGTTTAACGTAAAAGCCTATTTTAATCTGTTATCACACATATTTTGGTTAGTATCAAAAATCCAAATTTCCTAAAATATCACAATGATTTTGTAGAAG
>CAZELS010000136.1:0-3675 GCA_964513165.1 uncultured Candidatus Saccharibacteria bacterium | reverse complement strand
GGAACCTTACCATTTACTGTAGATTTACTCTTTCCAGAATAAATACGCACTCTGGCTGTGGAAACCTTTCTTCTACCTACACCTTCAACATATTGTCCTTTATTTAACACTTTTAAAAATCTTACAAATTAAAAACTTCAGGCTTTTGTGCCTCATGCTCATGTTCTTCACCCTTGTAAACAAAAAGTCTGTTCAACATTGAACTCCTTAGCTTGTTGTTTGGTAACATATTTTTAACAGCTTTTTCAATTACAAAAGTAGAATTCTTTAACATCTGCTTGTCGAACCTAATTTCTTTTGCCCCACCTGGATAGCCACTATGCCTAAAATACATCTTCTTTTTTTCCTTACCTCTAGTAAGCCTTACCTTATCACTGTTTATGACAACAACATAGTCACCGCAATCAACATTTGGTACTTTCTCCACCTTCTTTTTTCCAATTAGCAATGAAGCTATTTGACTAGCAGACCTACCAAGAATCTTGTTCTTGACATCAACAACATACCACTTTCTTTCTATATCTTTTTCAGTTGTCCAAGTTGTTTTAAATTTCATATCTATATTGATTAAATTTAGAGACCAGAACGACTCTTCGCTCTCTCTTTGTTTACAAATTTATCTTTCAAATTAAAAATTCCTTTCTGTACTTTACCCTTTTCTACAACTTCCTCAGGTTGTTTTTGAACTACAGTTTTCTTTTCTACTTTCTTACCTTTTTTCGTTTTTGAAATTCTTCTCTTCTTTTCTCCAAAAACATCCGTGTATTCTAACAGTACAACTTTTGATCTCTCTGCAGCATCACCATCTCTGAAATCTACCTTAACAATCGATACTTTGTTCTTTGTTTTTTTGACATACTCTGATGCCTTTTCAACTAAAGATTTCTTTCCTAACATCATATACAAATATCTCTTTGTTTCTAGGTTCTCTTCCTTGGCTTTGTTTAAAAAACTTTCAGTCGCAGTACGCAAGACCTTTGCTTTAGGAGTAGTAGTTACCACAAAGCCATATGTGAAAAGTGATCTCAATTGATTTTTTACAAGAGCTTCTCTATGTGACTTTGTACGACCTAATTTTTGGGTAGACAACCTTTTGTTCATCTTATGCGTTAGCTATCTCGATATTATATTGCTTCAAAACTTCAACTATTTCATTGAAAGATTTTGTACCAAACCCTGGAAGATTTAAAAGATCTTCTTTTGTTACACCCTTCAAATCACCAATGGTTTTGTATCCACCTGCTAACAAACCTGTTTTTGATCTCTTTGAAAGTTGTAATTCTTCAATCTTCCATGAATCAAGTTCGTCGTCTGATTCTTCCTTACCTTCTTCTGATTCTTCAACAACTCGACTTTCCATAGCTTTTTGTGCAACTTCATCAATCGGAACTCCTAATGAAGCCATCACTTTTCCTGCAAAGTCCTGCAAAATTTCACTAGCCTTCAGTAATGCATCTCTAGGTGTAAGACTACCATCTGTTGTTAATGTCAAAAACACACTGTCAAGATTCATTTGTTGACCTTTTCTTGCTTGTAGAACATCATATGTGACATTCAAAATTGGTGAAAAATCTGCATCAAGCTCTATTACACCTTTTTCTTTTCTTTCATCCTTTTCTACTGCTTTGTAACCAACTCCCTGTTCAATCTTTACCTCAATATCCAAAGCTGCTGATTTGTCTGTTAAGTTTGCAATGATTTCATCTCCATTCAAAATCTCGATTCCACCGGTTAAAGCAATATCAGAACCCTTTACAACTCCTTCTCCCTTGTAACTTAATTTACAAACATGAACCTCTTCACCAGGTACTTGAAAATTCAATCTCTTTAAATTGAGCAAAATTTCCAAGATATCTTCCTTTATACCAGGCAATGTAGAATATTCATGCTCAATACCATCAATTTTAACTTGGGTAATTGCACCACCTTCCAAACTTGAAAGAAGTACTCTTCGTAAAGAGTTGGCCAATGTATTTCCATAGCCCCTAGGTAAAGGAGAGATTTCATAAACTCCAGAATTACCCTTTTCTTCCTTAATCTTTACAGTAATATCTTTAAAATGCATCATAATTTTAGTGTAATTAAATAAATTAAATTATCTTGAGTAGAACTCAATTATTAAGTTTTCCTTAATACCCTCATCAATATCATCACGAATTGGTAAATCTAGTACAGTTGCAACATTCTTTGACTTTTGTAACCATTGAGGAACTTTTACAAATGTTTCAATTGGTAAAAGCTTCTCAACTTTCAATTTAATCTGATCTCCCTTTTGAAGAACATATGAAGGTATGGAAACTGTTTTTCCGTTAACTTCCATGTGTTTGTGAGTAACATACTGTCTTGCAGCATTCCTCGAAGGTGCAAAACCTGAAAGGTAAGCTACATTGTCTAGCCTCAATTCTAACAATCTCAAAAGCTCCAATCCTTTATCACTATCATTAATTTTTGCAAGTCTATTTGCTTTTTCGTATAGATTACGAAATTGTTTTTCCCTTAACCCATAGATACGCTTAACTTTCTGCTTTTCTCTAAGTTGCTTACCATAGTTTGAAAGTCTTACTCTAGACTTTGCTCCATGCTGTCCAGGAGGAAAAGGTTTACGATTAATACCTGCATTGTCAGAAAAAGATCTAGCACCCTTCAAAAAGAGGTTCACTCCTTCTCTTCTACTTAATTTCTCTTTTGGTCCTGTATGTCTTCCCATTTGTTAAATAGATTAATATTATTTTCTAGGTCTTTTCCTAGGACTACAACCATTATGTGGTATTCCAGTATTATCAACCAATGTTGTTAATCTCAACCCTGCTGAATCCAACCCCTTTATTGCAGCATTCCTTCCTGCACCTGCTCCAGAAACATATACCTTAACTTCTCTTAGTCCATACTTCTTTATCGCTTCCAATCCAGCTTCTTTAGCAGCCTTAGTAGCTGCAAAAGCAGTACTTCTTTTTGAACCTTTGAATCCAACTTTAGAAGGAGCTCCTTGAATCAAAGTTTTCCCTTCTAAATCTGCAATCGTAATGATTGTATTGTTAAAAGAAGCTTTGACTGAAACAATTCCAGAAGTAACATTTTTCCTTACCTTTGCTTTTGTTTTTACTTTTGTCTGATTTTTCTTTACCTGAGCCACAATGTTAGAATAAAAAGTTATGTTTTAGTTATTGTTTGTTTCAAACCACCAACGGCAATACCCTTACCTTTTCTTGTTCTTGCATTACATCGAGTTCTTTGTCCTCGGACTGGCAAGCCCAACTTGTGCCTAATACCTCTGTAACATCGAATATCTTTAAGTCTTTTGATATCTCTGAAAGTTTTTTGCTTCAAACCTCCTTCAATCTCATGATCATCTTCAAGAAATTTTCTCAAAATACTCAACTCATTCTCACCCAAATCTTTCACCCTTGCCTCACCATCAAGCTTTGTTGCTTGTAAAATATCTTTCACTTTTGAATTGCCAATACCGTATATGTATGTCAAAGATATTTTCAATTTTTTTTCATTTGGTATTTCGACCCCAGCAATTCTCGCCATATTTTATTTAAAAGTAAAAAATTAACCTTGCTTCTGCTTATGTTTAGGCTCACGTTTGCAATATATATACACCGTTTTACCTCTACGGGCTACATAACAATGTGGACACCTTTTTTTTACAGAAGCTTTAACTTTCATTTT
>CAZELS010000135.1:0-2009 GCA_964513165.1 uncultured Candidatus Saccharibacteria bacterium | reverse complement strand
TAATTTATCAACTTCCTTATTTGTCCAAAAACATATAATATCTAGCATCCCTTCTGAAAGAGGTCTTTGATCAACCAGATTTAGCGCATCCCTCAATGGGAATGTTTTTGTGATAACTTGTTCTTCCATCGCGCTTGCTCCTTGTCTCGTCTTTTGTTATATTGTGTGCTACCTTTTGCTACTTACCTATTTATCATCTCGAACACCTCCTTCTTTTTGTTGTTTTATAAAATACTCTGTATAACAAAATAGACTTAATTATTTGTTTTTAACGTGCAATAATTGGTAAAAAATTGAGGATCTAATGATCACTCCAATACCAAATGTGAGATTATATCATAACGAATGGCGTTGTTGTACTAAGGTTGTGATTTAAAAACAAAAAGCCTGGATGTGGAATATGGGATTGTAAATAAAACAATCGACATTTTCCAACCTCCAGGCTGTTTTACACATTAGAAAAGGATTTTTTGCTCTTCTTAAAAAGATATTATGCACGTACTTCCTTTAATTAGGCATTTTGTGATAAGAGGATTCGAGATTGGCTTAATCATATACTTTAGATTATATTTCGCTTTCATTTCATTTACGAATGTTTTTTTGGCTTTTGTCCCAAAGAAACTGTTGCTTTTATTTGAGTTTCGAAATTTTGACATATGTCTACCAAGTTCTTTAAAAAAATTTATTTCACGTTTTAAATGAGCGAAACATTTTCGATGTACCCGTATCTTATTCATTTCTTTGTATTTACCTCCAACCAAATATTCGTAAAGCTCTGAAACTTCTTTTTCGCTACTATATGCAGAATCTCCACCAAATCTTATAGCGATGATTGCCCCTAAATCAAATTCCTTTTTCATTTTTCCCCTCCTATATATTTTTTAATGTGCAATTTTAGTAAATTTGAGAAATTTTTATTTACTCTTACTAAATTGAACAATTATATCAAAAAAAATGGCTTTAAAACAGAATCAACCTTATATCAAAGAGAAGAGCCCGAAGAGGTAGAGAATTGTTTTTTCAAACAAAATCATTTTCTACCCCCGGGCTTCTTCTGCACATAATACAATAGTTAATCAGGCTTTTCCTGCACGTACTTTGGCAAGAGTGCTACCAAGTTTGCAACGTTTTAGAGGTTTGATTTTATGGTACAGGTCAAGAGTTTTTACTTCTACAAGAAAATTTGTGAAATCTCCATCTTCTGGCTTCAAACCTGTTACTCTGTTTCCCGCTTTCCACTCGAGATAACATACTCCAATTTCTCTTAGGAAAGTTATTTGCTTCTTAATACTTCTTCTACATGCTTCTATTTCATCTTCATCGGCTTCTCTGCCTAACATGTGTGATACAACTCTTCGACAAATGTCTTCTTCTTCAGATTTAGAAAGTTTTACATATCCATTTCCTAGGGCAAAACAGATAATCTCATCCAATCTAAAAATTTGACACATTGATCCTCCCTTCTTCTTTTTGTTTTTGATAGTAGTAGGTATAAATTTGTTCTACTTCGTGTTCACCTCCATATATTTTAACTTGTTCTTGAAACCAGGCATTTTTGTTAAAAGAGTGAAGATATTGAGTATCAATATTTGCAATTTTAGGAAAGTTTTTTTCCAAATTCTCTCTACATTTTTCTGCAGCAGATTTTAGTTCGTAATCCGCAAGATTTTTTCCTAACATGTACTGTAAAAGATTCTTAGCAGTTTTTAATTCGAATATCTCATTTTCATAAAAGAAAACACTTAATATTTCAATTAAATGAAACTTTTTTGTCATTTATTCCCTCCTTTTTTTGAATTGTGTTGTTAACATGTTTAGCCGTTCTGTACATTGATTCTTCTTTTTTCTGATATATCTCTTGAATTTCTTGTATCGTAGTGAACTTAGTTATACCTATTTCCAACCATTCTTCTTTCGTTAATTTCTCTTCATATCCTTTTCTTTCTGCGATTCTTAAAACAATTTCTCGAATTTTGTCCTTGTTAACATGTTGCTCGAATTTTTGTGCT
>CAZELS010000134.1:0-4492 GCA_964513165.1 uncultured Candidatus Saccharibacteria bacterium | reverse complement strand
ACGGATGCAAGAAAAATATATTCGTTTAGGAAACAAAGAAGTTTTTAATGATCAGTATTTACTCGCTGTATTTAGAGTTACAACGTATGGTGCTGATTTACTAGATGCTGCTTCTGAAGTAGCGGCTGAATCTTCGAACGGCTCAAATTTGCGTGTTGGAACTGCAACAAACTTTTCTGACTCTATGGGAGCCCAAGTTTACAAAGTGGACAAAGAGAAAAATCTTGTTTGGATAGCATACCCATGGAGAATTTTTGATCGAGGAGGAAATATTCAAAATATCATAACCTTCATAAATGGTAATATCCTCGGCATGGCTGATCTTTCTGGATGTAAATTAC
This sequence comes from uncultured Candidatus Saccharibacteria bacterium, assembly GCA_964513165.1. Lineage (GTDB taxonomy): Bacteria > Patescibacteriota > Dojkabacteria > SC72 > T1SED10-24 > CAZELS01. The sequence continues at coordinate 4,151 of CAZELS010000134.1, read as the reverse complement.
TTGATGTTTGGTTTCCAAATACCATGCTAGATCAATATGATGGGCCAAGTTATACACTTGATGATATGAGAGCATATTTGAAAGTTTACAATGTACCGATACTTGGCACCATAATAAAACCAAAGATTGGTTTGACCGCATCAGAATATGCTGAAGTTTCCTATGATTTCTGGTCTGGAGGAGGAATGTTTGTAAAAAATGATGAACCTCAGTGCGATCAAGATTTCTGCCCTTTTGACAAAATGGTTGATAATGTTAGAGAAGCGATGGATTTGGCAGAAAAAGAGACAGGACAGACAAAAGTACATTCCTTTAATGTCTCTGCTGCTGATTTTCAGACAATGATTCAAAGAGCTGAATACGTTAAGGGAAAGATGAAACCAGGTAGTTATGCATATTTGATTGATGGTATTACTGCTGGTTGGACTGCAGTACAGACATTACGTCGTAAGTATCCAAATGTATTTATTCATTTCCATAGAGCTGGACATGGTGCATTTACAAGATCTGAGAATCCTTTTGGTATGTCTGTTCCTGTATTAACAAAGCTTGCAAGACTAGCTGGTGCTTCAGGTATACATACTGGTACTGCAGGTATTGGAAAAATGGCTGGTGATGATGTAGATGATATTACAGCTGCAAAGCTAGCATTACTCTATGAATATGATGGCTTCTTTTTTGAACAATCTTGGGTCAGATTTCCTGAAAGTGATTCTGATGCGGGTGCATTCATGAACAAGGAACATGCAAATGCTGAGGATTGGGAAAAACGTAAAGAATTAGAACAAATTAATAAATATTATGCCCATCTTACTGCAAAAAGAGATGCCCCATTCTTTTCACAATCATGGAGAAAGATCAAGTCTACCTGCCCTATCATTTCAGGAGGTTTAAATCCTGTCTTGCTACAACCATTTATTGAAAAAATAAAGGATGTTGATTTCATAACAACAATGGGAGGAGGTGTTCATTCACATCCTGCAGGGACAAAAGCAGGAGCTAAGGCAGTAGTACAAGCATGTGAAGCCTGGCAAAAAAAGATTGATATTAATGAATACGCAAAGACACATAAAGAATTAGCTGATGCTGTTACTTTTTACAATGCACATGGCACACAGTCAAAGAAATAATTTTAGGTAGATATATTAATGAATGGTTCTGCATTTGGTGAGCTTTTTGGTGAACAAAAACCTAAGAAAGTGAAGACTAACCCTATTTCGAAACAAGCTCCTGCGCCTGTAGTTCAACAACCTATTGTTGAGCAAAAAGCACCGGAAGTTCTTCAAGAAAAACCAAAATTTCCTGAGTGGGTAGATCCTAGCAAGCAAATACCACAGGAAAAGGAAAAAACGCAAGTTGAGAATGTTACACAAGCGGCAACAGGTGAAAGTGTAAAAGGACAGGACTTTTCTGAAGTAAAAGAGGAACCAATTATTCGCGAAGAAATACAACCAAAAGAAGTAAATCATATTGACAGAGAAGCTAGAAAAAAAATCATTCAACTTTTTGCTTTTCTTGTTTTGACAGTCTTGATATGTATTACAGCAATCTTTTTTTACTTGAAAGCCTCTGAGTCCAACAATGGGAGTGAAAATGAACAGCAAGAGATATATGTAAAACCCAATGAAATTGTAGTCGAAAATGCTTTAGACAGCTTTGTTTACAAAATGGTTAATGGTACTTACAAAATAAATGATTCAGGAGCTTTTGCATATATATATGATACTGTGGAAAATGGTGCACCAGTAAAAAAGAGTGGTACTATTTCTCTGGGTGAAGGTGTCTCAGATATAGAGGATTATACTTTTTTTCTTAATGGTAAAATAAAGAGCTTTGATTACAATGATGATATTAGAGTATTTTGGGATGAAGATAATGTGAAATTAATAGCTTCTAGAGAACGACAGGAATATTTCATCGTAAATGACAATTCTGAACTGAATTACAAAAACTATATTGGACAACATATTCTTCAGGATTTAATAAATGATTATTTAAAAAACAAGGCCTTTATTAAACAGATTGATGAAAGTACATGGGAGTGGGAGTGGGCCTTTTACAGCCCTCAAGATTACAAAACTAAGCATAAAATGCTCGCTCATATATCTGTAAATCCAGAAACAGAATATGTTGAAGAAATAATTTTGATTTATGAGGATGAAGAAATTTGTATTTACAGTTTTGCTTTTGAAGAAATTGAACCATCAGTGATACCTACTCTTGCTAACGAATACAAGGAGGTAGATGAAGCCGAATTTATTGTTTTAGATTAGCTTTTTCTCTTAATGCTCTCCTGATTTTTTCCTTTGTAGAGTCTGATGCTGCAAATTTCAACCAATCTCTATTTGGATATTTGTCTTCATTAGATGTGATTATGTTTACAACTGATCCTGTTTCTAAAACAGTAGATAAATCTTTATGTTCGTCATCAACAGTTGCAAACATTGCTTTATGCCCTATCTTCGTATGGACTCTGTAAGCAAAATCAAGTGCTGTAGCATTTTTAGGTAGCTCAATGATTCTACCTTTAGGAGTAAAGATATATATGTAATTTTTAAAAATTTCTGTTTTAATTGGTACAGAACGTTCTTGTTGACTACTTGATTGACAATGTAGAATTTTTTTATGTAAATCTTCAATCCAATTATATGCATCCGAAGCTTTTGCAAACCTTGTTTTACTAGCCTTGTAAGCAAGGTGTGAAGCTGGACCATATCTATTTACGTAGTACATTTGATCAGTTAACATTTGAATTTCAACAAAAATATCCTTTATGTCAGGAAACTTAACACTCATTTGTAAGGCTTGGTAACCATTTGGTTTTGGATTGTTGATATAGTCATCTGTTTCTTCTTCATCGACAATGGCATTTTCTTCAATATGCATTTTAAGTAAAAAACAGTCATCAACATTCTTTGTAATCATTGTTAGTGCAACACGATCTTTTATTTTAGCTAAAGCAGTACCTTTTCCTTCGTTCTCTAACTTTTTCAATTTATTGTACATACTGTATTTACTTTTTATTCTTCCAAATATTGTGGGTTTGTAATCAAGAATTTCATATGATTTTGACAATTCAGCGATATATCTATTTAAAAGTTCTTCATTTAAACCTTCTTTCTCCATTTTCTCTGCAACTAAGTGATATTCTTCTGGTTTAGTAAATCTAAAGGCCTGCCCTTCAAGTTTTCTACGAATAGATTCAAGATTAAGGTATGAGCACAATGGAGCATAAATATCATATACTTTTTGGGTTTTTTGTTTAATCAGCTCAGGTGGCAAATACTCTATTGTTTTTACATCTTCTAGAACGTCACAAAGTTTTATCAATATACCTCGAATATCTTCAGAATTACTTAAAACATATCTTGTAATTGTTTTTCTTTCTGTCTCAGCACTATCCGTACCTTGATTAATTTTTTTCAATATATTTAGAAGATCTAAAACATTTTGCCCAAATTTCTTCTTAATATCATTCTCCAAATCATTTAACATCTTTTCATCCTTGTAATCTGGTAAACAATGTAGAATTGCAACGAGAATGCTGTCTGTATCTAAGTGTAAATCACCCACGGTATTTGCGACCCTAAGAGCATGATATATGGTGTTTTCACCAGAAAGACGGTTATGTCCCTCGTAATGAACTTTCACCCAAGATATGGCCTCTAAAACCTCATCTTTGTAATTTTGTGGCACTTTTTTCAGTAAATCTTTTTCAAGATTCTCTAACTCATCATTCATTTATGAAAATCACTAATTTAACCTTGGCATTATACTATTTTTTTGAATAATAATCGAGTATTGGCGTCAGTACTTGTTTTTTTCTTGATAGGACTCCTGGTAAATAAATTTTTTGATTTTGGATTAATTTTATTCGAAAAATCTCCTCCAAATCTAGAACTCTTTTTCCAACAGCAAGTAGTATGCAATTGTTTTTAAGTAAATCTGTAAGCATCAGTATCCTTAAATCACTTTCCTGTTTGTTTTCTAGGTTGTGCATGTAACTGAGAAGTTCATCTTCACGCTTCTCAAGTTCCGAATTATCCATTGTCTCTACCTGGCTTACCACTATATCGACACCATTAATATGTGATTCTTTCATGTCCGATTCTACAATTTTAGAGGCAGGCATAGAATTCCATGTGTCTTTT
>CAZELS010000133.1:0-2486 GCA_964513165.1 uncultured Candidatus Saccharibacteria bacterium | reverse complement strand
GAATATTTGTAATAGTTTAAATCTCTAGTATCTGGCTTTCTTAAAAGAACTTCTTGATATACTCTCTCTACCATTTTCATACGTTCAGCAGGAGTTAATCTCTCACCATCATCATCTTCATCACCTAAACCACCAACCCAATGGCCAGGAATCATATTATCTAAATTTTTGACTTTCTTCTTGTCATCCATAGTATATGCAGATGGATTCTATCAATTAACAGAGAAAAAATCCAATTTGATTAATAGAAGCCTCCACAGATATATGTTAGCGTTTCGGTATATTCTCCAACTTCAGATGTCAAAGCGGCCTTTGCACCCAAAGTGATCGTTGAAGTTAAAATACCAATATGAGGGGAATGACTGTAAAGAATCATTCTTGATTGTTCATTGCCAGAATTAAGTGCACCAAAAACACCTGGTGTTGTATCAACAAAATCAGCTGGAATAGTTCCTGCTGGAGAAGTTACCACCAAGCCAAAACCAGCGTTTGAAACTAAATTGATTGTACTACTTCCAGTTGATGGTATGAGACTTGTTGGGATAGTTCCTTTCCACAAACCAGCCTCTGAACCATCGCCTAAACCATATACTGCCCAGTAATATCCCGGGGTAGAGTCCGAAGTATTTGTCGAAATTGTATGTTGTACTGTTGAATAGCTTGTCCCTTTAGAAAGAGCAAGAAAACTAATTTCGAAATCAGAAATTCCACAAGTTATGGTACTCACATCAGCCACATCCGCAGAAACAGTAACTGCGTCAGAGGCAATCAACGTGAAGTCAACGAATATTGATTCAGAATGTAAAGTATCAGACAAAACTACATTCATACTATGTGCACCAGTTGAGACACTCGTCATAAATGCAGAGTCTTTAAAAATACGAAATCCATATCCCACTCCTTCGCTCAATGCATCAATTCCAGAAATTGTAATACTGTCAGAAATACCTATACTACAATTTGCAACTAACGTATCCCCAGGTATGGCTTCATCTATACTCCATGTACCCATATCTACAGCTGAAGAATCAACACCTTCTACACTCAACGAAGATGCACTTCTACACCAATCTCCTGCTTCTCCTGAAAAGGATATTACTATCTCACTGTCTGTATCAAAATCTGAACTTGGAGTTACAAGGATAATCAGTTCTGTTTCTTTGTTTACTTGCATCCTTTCAAAGAATACATATGTTTCTCCTAGCGTAGATGCTTGTACATTTCGTAAGATTGGTATACCAAAAAAAATAGATATTAACAGTAGCAAAAGAAAAATTTTTGTAGCCTTAGACATCATCAGTATTCAATTAGGTATTAACTCCTAAATACTATATGACCAAGACATCATTGTCAACGAGAAAATTTTGTTGAAAAATTTTCCTTTACTCCATATACTGAGCTAAAGACTAAATTTTTAGAAATTTGTAAATGGTAGATAGATGTGCAGAAAAAACTCTTGTGCTTTTTAAACCTGATGTTGTACAAAGACAGATTGTGGGTGAATTCATAACAAGGTTTGAAAGAAAAGGTTTCAAAATTGTTGGGATGAAAATGATATGGCCTACAAAAAAACTTGTTGGTTTACACTATGCAGAAGAGAAAGAATATTTAATTGAAGTTGGGAAGAAAACAATTAAGTCTGCATTGGAAAGAAATGAAAAAATGAAAGAATCTGATCCTTTAAAAGTTGGTAAAAAAATTCGTGAATGGAATATGGAATATCTTTCTTGTGGTCCAATCCTAGCCATCGTACTTGAAGGTGCATCTGTCATTGAATCAGTAAGAAAAATGATTGGAAGTACAAATCCAATAACAGCAGATATTGGAACGATTAGGGCTGACTATTCACCAGATTCATACATGTTAGCTAATATACAGGGTAGAAATACGAGAACACTTTTACATGCTTCTGATTCTTCAAAATCTGCAAAAAGAGAAATACCTCTTTGGTTTAAGAAAGGTGAATTATACAAATACACTGTGGGTATAGAGCATATTCTTTACGATGCAGGGTGGTCAGAGGAACATCATTAATATACAAGATTAAATTTCTGTAAATCCTTCGCAATTTGATCAAATTCATCCGTCACTAGCTTCTCTATCTCAGGATAAGGTTGCCACAAATTATAAACACGCTCCACTTCCTCCGAAGTTAAAATTTTTTGAAGATAATTCCTTGTATTGAAACAAACTACAATATGCCCATAGTCACTATATTTTCCCTCCACATATTGAATCCATTCATCAAATTTTGGATGTTCTGTAACATACCAATGAAATTGCTCATGAAGCAGAGTTTGCAAAACAGATAATTCATCTTTTGTTCGAGTATTTAAAGTTAATACTGGATGAGAATGTGGTACAGCACCTTCTTCAACTACTACTTTTTTTGTAAACTCAGGAATATTGTATTTTTTGCAAAGCAATTCGAGAATTTCAATTTGTTCAATTTCAGCTTTAGAGTGATTTTTTGAAAAAAATTGCAT
>CAZELS010000132.1:0-4790 GCA_964513165.1 uncultured Candidatus Saccharibacteria bacterium | reverse complement strand
GGATTCTGATTATCCTTGCCTGGTCTGCTATTGCTCTTGTCACTGCCTGCCTAATCCACCAGGTTGCATATGTTGAAAATTTAAAACCTTTTTTGTAATCGAATTTTTCTACAGCTTTCATCAAGCCGATGTTACCTTCTTGAATTAAATCAAGTAATTCCAATCCATGTTTTGCATATTTTTTTGCAACACTAACTACAAGTCTTAGATTTGCTGTAATTAAAAGTTGGTCAGCTTCTTTGTCTCCTTTTTCCATTCTTTTTGCTAAAATTATTTCTTCTTCTCCAGTTAACAAAGGGATTTTACCGATTTCATGTAAATATGATCGAATTGCATCAGTAGAAATACTTGCTTGTATTGTTTTTAATATTCTAATTTTCTTTTCAAGTGTTAAAGTCTCTTCCTCTCTTTGCTGATCTTCAGTATTGTCAATCACTTCAATGCCTTCTTGCTGTAATTCTTTGAAAATCTCATCCAAAAGTTCTAAATCTTCTTCTATGAATGCGAATTGTTCCAACAAATCCTCTTGGGAAAGAAATCCCTGTCCTTTGCCCTTATCGATTAATTCTTGAAGGATTTTTTTCTTTTGTTTTGAAGAGACCATAGGAGTTTATTATGTTATAATTAATGTAGAAATAAATAATATTGTTAAAGATTAATGATAAAAAAGTCTATTACACAACAACAAAAATTTTTTCTTGAGCACGTTGCAAAATTCTGCGACAAGTGTGGGAAGGCTTACCATCTAGATGATATTCAAATTATTCAAGAGAAAAAGTCATCCATGATTATACACTTTTCTTGTAGATATTGTAAATCAAGTAATATTGCAAATCTTGTTCCACCAATAGGGTTAACAACAAGAATTCCGATTAATTCTGATTTGTCCTTAAATGAATTTTCAAAATTCACATCAAAGGAAATGATTTCTCTAGATGATATTCTTGATGTTCATTTGAAATTAGAAAAGAACAAAGGGCAAGTCCAGCTTTAACTATCTCAACGTCCACTCAAAAAGGAAAGATTTTTCTGCATTAAGTTCAAACTCTTTTACGAGTTGTATTCTAGCTTTGTCAAAAATATCCTGATTGGTTACTGTCCAGCTCTCTGGATAGAGAATTTCAACTCTAACAACATCATCTATTCTTGTACCAGGCTGTTTGAAAATATTTACAGGCATTGAGATATTGTCATTCTCAATATTTAAAATTCCTTCCGTATTTTCCAAAATGTATGTGATATTAATTTCTTTTGTTGATTTAATTGGAATATCGAACCATCCTTCTAAAATACGAAATCCTCTCTCGTAAGATGTTTTGTACTCTGTCTCGCCAAATCCGTTTACAGCTGTAACTTCAGCATTTTCAGGAAGATAAATTCTAAGATAGTTTTTGTATTCACCATGAGGGTATGTATTTGAAATGGAATTGTTTTTTAAAATCAATGAGTATGTGTAACGAATATCATTTTGATTTAGTATTTCAACTTTAATCCTTTTCTCTCTTTCTAAATACAAATTTGATTTGTTTGCACCCCAATTCCATTCTACTGAAAAAGGAGCATTTGCATACCTTTCTTTGAAAATCTCTCCAGCCCAATTTTGTTTAGCGAAGTAACTTTGGGCATCATTGTTTGTAAAGTAAAGGAGCATATTTTTTTGATCTAGAGCATTTAGGAATATTTCAAAAATATTTTTGTTTTCTTCAAAATCAGCAGAGAGTATTTTTCTAAGTACTTCATCAGCCAAATTTGCAAGAAAAGTAGCTTTCTGTGATTCTCCAGGAGTAAAGTTTCCATGCATTAGAAAAATCTTTTCGTAAATGTTTTGGCTTGTAATCAAATCTGCTTCTCCTGGTATATACATGCCTCCCCATTTGTCGAGCAAATCTTGTAAGAGAAAGACATCTATCGTAATTACTCCATCAATTTTGTGTGCTTTGCCTGCTTCTTTTACAAAAAAGCTCGCATTCTTTGCAGTATTTGGAAAGTGAGGATCCCAATTTGAAAGAGAAAGAGCAACATTTTCGACATCTAGTGCATCTTGCATATTCTGTACAGGTTTAAAAAACTTTTGTTGATTTTTTAACTCTCCATCTAGATTGTAAACATCATCCACATCTAGTTCTCGAATTTGCCCTCCTTCAATTCCAAGAATGGCATAACTTGATATCCATCCTCCTGTGCTTCTTAATTCACCTGGATTTTGCAAAAGAACTAGATATCTTTGTCGTTCATCAATACCAAGAGCATCAGGTAGAAAAGTAATGAGATTTTGTAATGGATCTACTTGTTTGCCCAAGGTTAAAGCATATTCTTGCATATCTCCAAGCCTTGATTTCAAAAATTTAGGAAATTTCTCAACCTCAACTTGTTCTATCAAAGAGATTGCTTTGACAATTTTGTTTGAAGATTCAGAAATTTTACTTGAATTTTTACTTAAATCCTTAAGAATGTCAGTGTACTCTCGAGTTGTCTTTGGAGATTCATCCTGGAAGCCTAATGCAGGCTCAAATTCTTCGAGATATGTGAAAAGTGGCTGTATCCCCTCTGTGAACTCAACTAGCCCTTCTGAGCCCGTTTGAAGGCCGTAGAAAAGAAGAGCCGTGTCGTCATACAAGTCACCTTTTTGAGTTAGTAAAAATATCCAGCGTAAATTTTTCAAATTTCCTGACATTCGATCAATATTCTGATTTATGGAAGCAATATTTCTTTCAGGATTTTCACCGATTGCATCAACATTCTTCTTAACAAGAAAGGCTCCAAGTGATATCGAAAAGATCGGATAGATGAAAAAGTAGAAGAGCAAAAAGAGAAATATCAGTAAGAAAGTATTTTTAAAAAAGATCTTTGCATTGAAATTTTTCTTAAAATTACCACCACGTATATTTCGAAAAGGTTGAAATATTTTTCCTAAAACTTCTCCAGTAGTGGTATTTACAACTCTTGGTTGTTTCCCATTACCTGATGAATATGATTTTTTCTTTCTGATTTCCTCAAGTTTTTTTTGATATATTGCTGCTGATACAGGAGCACTTTTCCTTGTCTTTTTGTATTCTTTGTATTTTGATTCAAGCGTATCGGACATTGCTTGTTCTAAAGATTTCTTTTGTCTCCAACCATATTCTTCTGCATTTGGTGCTGGAATGTATTGATTATGCATAACGTGTCTTTTCTCTGTCTCAGAAACAAAACGAATTTCAGAAGCCTCGGGGTTTAACTCCAAAAGTTTGTAAGCTACAGAGAGAGTCGTATAGTCGGTGTTGTTACAGAGAGAAAGAACTTCACCATTGGTATTGGTAGAAAAAGTCATTCTCAAAATTCCATATGTAAGATCTGCGATATCTATGATGTAGTGTATATCTAGTCCCTCACCTTTAATATTTATCGTCGTGTTTTTTACACTGTCTTTAAAAAGTTCATAGATGGTTGGATATTTCTCCAAATTATTTTCTTTCCCTAGTATTGTGCCAATACGTAAAATTCTTGCATTTATTTTTGATTTGTCATGATATTCTGCAGTAAGTGTTTCTGAATATTTTTGTAATTCTTCTGGTGTATATGAGGAGGATTTTTCAGCGTAACTTGAATGAGCAAGTTTTTCATTTAGGGACATGGTTGTTACGAGAGAGAGCTTTGCATTGTATTTATGTGCTACTTTAAGACAAAGATTCAAATTATTTGATTCTTCAAGAAAATCCTTGCTTGTAAAGGAATTGTTGGAAAGTAAAAATTCTGATTGTAGGTAAAAAAGATAGTCTACTTTTCCAATATTTTGCATTAAATCTCCTAGGCCTTTCAAATCAACAAAATCTAATTGCCCATATTTTTTCAATTCTAGGATTAATTTTTTACTTTCAACATTGAACTTGTCAACGAGAATAACTTTACTACCTTGCTCTAGAAGTATTTTTGCCAAATTTGAACCCAGTATGTTTGTAGCATGTACGATTACTGATACTGGATTTTGTTTTTTAAATTTTGAAAAACTTTTCTCTTGCATTGTTTAAAAAGCTAAAGGTATGGGTAGTAAATATGCCACAATATTTAGATTGTATCCCTCTCTTACAATTACAGGGAATTCGATTGATTCATATCCATTTCCATCTATCTTGATGTCATATTCGTCAGGATTGAGTTGATGGAGAATTAATTCATCTTGTGAGATTCTTTCATTGTTAATCCAAACGTTGTGATTTTTGACATCCGAGCTTACGGTAATTGCTCCCATTCTGGTAGCCATTTGTGGCATTGGAGTATAGTAGAGGACATGTCCAGATTTGTAATTTCCTGGGGCAATTTCAATGTTGATCACAGCTTCTGTATTTCGGTGTAATTCTAGGGAAAAAGTTTGTTTTGTGTAAATATTCTCTTCTTCAGCTATTCTTTCAAGTTCTACAGTATATGAACCTTCGGAGAGATTTGTAACAGATTGAGGTGTAGTCCCATATTCTTTTCCATTTATGTAAATTCTAGCTTCACCATTTCGACTATTTACTGTTAAAGTGCAGTTTTTTTGAAAAAAGAAAAGATTGCTTTTTATATTACCAAAAGGGACAAAGTGCAAGATTAGAGCTAAGCCAATCAAACCAAATGTTGTTAAAAGAATTTTCCAAACTTTTTTCATAATCCCATTATATGAAAGTCCTCTCTAGTTGTCTATGTTTTTAGTAGGAATACTTCGATTCTGGACTTTTGGGTTCCTCAGGTTCTTTAACTTTTCTCCTGTTTGCTAGTATGTGTAATCCTAGTATACCCATGATGGTTAAGAAGATTATTAATACAAAGAAAAA
>CAZELS010000131.1:0-1536 GCA_964513165.1 uncultured Candidatus Saccharibacteria bacterium | reverse complement strand
AACAAATGGGGTGGATGGTGGGACTTGAACCCACAACCCTCGGTACCACAAACCGATGCTCTAACCGGTTGAGCTACATCCACCAAAACAAAATGATATAATCATTATACAATAAACTCATGAACTTTTTAAATGCAAAAGATGTTAAAAATACTAACAGTAGGAAATAAGGAGGAAGAAGAAATTTTAAGAGGAAAATCAAGAAAATTAACCCTTGAAGAAATAAGAGATCCAAAATTTCAAGAATTCCTTGATAACCTAATACATACAGCAAAAAACCACGTAATGGAAGAAGGCTGGATGACAGCAGGACTTGCAGCAATACAAGTTGGGACACCAGTCTGTGTTTTTGTTGTTTTAGATACTGATACAAACGAATTCGAAGCATATATAAATCCAAGTATAAAAAATATAGGGGATATATGTGAAAAAGACATTGAAGGATGTTTAAGTTTACCAGGTGAACAAGCTAAAATATCAAGATTCAAAAAAATTCGTGTGAAGTATTTAGATAGGGAAGGAATAAAAAAAATCAAAAAATTCTCCAACTATACATCCAAAGTAATACAACACGAAAATGACCATTTGCAAGGAATCCTTTTTCTCGATAAACTAGAGAAGTAATTTAATCTCTTGGATTAAACCATGAAAAAAATCTTTGTTTTCATAGCATTCTTTCTCTCTACAGTCCTACCTCTAAATGCACAAGATGATGTAAGAGGAGAACTGAATGAAATAGAAAATGATAGGGCAAGTAGAATAGAATCACAACTTCTTCTAAACGTTCCTGAAATATCAGACAATCCAAACCACATCATTACATTTCAAGATCCTTCAGGAAAAGGAGTCTTTTTGGAAATTGATGCCCAAGGTTTCAATCAAATATCCAGTCCATACACATTACCATCTCTTGGATTAGGAAAACACATTTTAACCTTCAAATTTACAGACAATCAAGATACTGAACAGATTGTAGAAAAAACTTTTACCGTAATACCAAGAGCACCAGTCATTAATCCACCAAAAATTTCAGAAAATCAAGTAACTGTTACAGGTACTGCGATACCAAGTTCTAAAGTAAACATCTTTCTTTCAAAAGACACCTTTAACAAACAAGTTCTTACAGATGTAGATGAAGCTGGTAATTGGGAATATATTTTTGATGAGGAAATAGAGCAGGGGACATACACTCTAGTTGCTCTAACAAGAAGAAATGGTTACGCAAGCTATTTCTCGGAACCAATAGTATTTACAGTAGACAACGAATCTTTTTCTGGAAATATTAAGGACGCTCCAATTGGTATCGCATTTAGTTTCAAAGATATTGATTTTTCAAATCCTAGTAGTATTTTAGATATTTTCAAAAAAAATACAGATCTCATCATTGTTTTTGCATCCCTTTTCTTCTTTGGCCTCATTCTAGGATTCGTCATCATTTACTTTGCAGGTAAGGTCTCTCAAAAAAAATCTAAGAGAGTTTTGCAAGAACTTTTGAAACAAAGGGTTGATGTAGGTATTTCATTGAAGGATAGGTTC
>CAZELS010000130.1:0-2618 GCA_964513165.1 uncultured Candidatus Saccharibacteria bacterium | reverse complement strand
AAACGGAACAATTTTTCTAAAAACCACTTTACATTCAATAGCATCTAAAGTAAATTAAATATATTCAATAGTTTAAAAAAGTAATGAAAAAAAACATTTTAAAACTCTTTACAATATTTCTAACTCTGGTTTTTGCTTCAACAAATATTATTTTTGCCCAACAACTACTAGAGGGAGAAAATTACAATATCGTTGTACCAAACCTTTCATCCGGAGGAGATCAATTAATCAATGAAGGTGGAGATTATGAGGTATTTTCAACTCTAGGAAATGCTTTCTATGACCCAAGACTTTACTCTGATTCATATAGTATAACCCATGGAGAGTTTGACTTTGAACCTAATATACCAGAAGTAGATTGTTTTGAAACGATAACAGATGGTACTTCTGATTGTTCAACGGGACCTACATATCTAAACGAACATGGAATGGTCAGAGTCTGTGGCCCCAGTGGCTGTTATGACCGCGCAAGATTCGAAATTGATCCACAAGAAAACCCCGATGACACACTGTATGGCATACAAATATCCACAGATAATTTTGAAGAAGACATCAAATATCTTGATGGTACTACCTTTCTGCTAAAAGATGAAAGAGCGATTGAAGATTACAAAACAAAAACTGATTGGGAAACCCCTACCTTCAATATTTTAGGACTTCAATCTGAAACAGAATATCAATTACGCATAACAGCACTTTTTGGTGATTTAAGCGAATCAGTTCCCGGGCAAAGTGCACAAGCTACTACTGCCCTACCCACAATGTCTTTCCGTATAGGGTTGGGATATGAGGATGGAGAAAACATAAATTACAACCCTCCATATGAAATACTCTTCGACGAAGCATTTCAAATAACCAGAGGTGCAAATGTAATATCTTCAGACAGATTAATTTGGAGCTTAACAAATACAAATGCAAACTCAGGTATAACAATAGTACAAAGAGGAGAACATGGAGGATTGTATAATTCTGAAGCTGGAGCAGAAGGATATACAATAGATTCCCTTTCTGGCGATTTAACTATCGAAAACGAAGGAATCGGCCTAAAAAACTATCAAGTATCCTCATTATACAATGATACCGATGGAGCCCTCTCCTCCCTAACACCAGAAGCAATATACGACTCCGTTGAAGAAGATACTGTTGGAATAATTGATACAGTTTTCAAAAAAGTCTACGAATCAACGGGACCAATACACACTGGAGAAGCGGGACTCAAAATCAAAACAAAAGCCTCTCTCTCAACACCAGAAGGCAATTATTTTGAAGACATTACCTTTGTACTCATAGCTAAATATTAGGTCTTTACAAACAAATACCATCCATGTATTATAAATATAGTTTAAATTATTTAATCCAATTTTTATGAAAATTAAATGTTTCATTGCCCCACTTGTAATTGCAGTGATGTTTTTTGCAAGTACGGGAAATATTTTAGCCCAAGAAGAAACTTCTTCAAAATCTTTAGGCTTCACACCCGTCTCTCAGGAATTACACATCACACCTGGAGATTTGTATACCGACAAAATTACTGTTTGGCATCAATCAGAAACAGAGATGGAATACTTCATTACCATTCGTGGCTTCAAACAAATAGAAGATCACCCAGGAACAGCTGTACTGCTTTCTGAAGAAGAAGAAATGGCTTCAAGAACTTCCGCCGCTAGTTGGTTCCATATCGAAACAACATCAGTCGTTGTACCTCCTCAGCATAACTTCGAACTAAACTACCTCATTGAAGTACCAGAAGATGCTGAACCAGGAGAATACTATGCTCAAATTTTTTTCCATACAGAACAACAACAAGCTGCCTCAACAGATGCAGTGATGGCATACAGTAATATAGCTGGTGGTCCAACATTCTTAATCCGAACAGGTGATGAAATGGATGAAGAAGTTTCCCTACTAGAATTCAAATCAACAAACAAATTTTACGAAAGCCCAAAAGTAGCTCTAAACACAAGTGTTCAAAATACCGGTAATGTCCATTTAAAACCAAATGGAGTCATTGTTCTAACAAATATGTTTGGTCAAGAATTAGCAACTGTAGAATTTAACCCTAACAGAAGAGCTTTAATACGAGACAGTATTGCTACATATGTTACTGAATGGGAATCAAACTATCTACTTACTGACGACAGTAAATTAGCTGTTGGTCCAATAACAGCAGAACTTACCCTTTACTACACTTCTGAAAGCCCTGGATATAATCCAATAACAGCAGAAACTGAATTCTGGATTTTACAATGGAAACTTGCCTTAGCAGTATTAGGTGCTATTGTTGTACTAGTTTGGACACTTAAAGCAGTTAAAAAATCAAAGAAGAAAGAGAATGTTGAGAAAGTGGATGTAGTTGAAGTACCAACGGAAGCAAAACCAATTGAACAGCAAAATGAGGTGCCCAAGAATGAAGAAAAAAAACCTTTGTAAAAAAAACGATTCTAAAAGCAATACAAGCACTAAACTATTCTTAGTGCTTGTATTTTTCTGTCTATGTTTACTACCCTACCCAAGCAAAAGCAGGTCTTACAGCATCGAGCCTGCAATAGAAGAATTCGTTCTTGAACTTGACCAAGAAATCACCTCGTCCGTTAGTTTTACAAAGACTTCAGAACAAA
>CAZELS010000129.1:0-2371 GCA_964513165.1 uncultured Candidatus Saccharibacteria bacterium | reverse complement strand
AAAAGATCCCACTTTGGTGCTTTTTCTTTAAACGATATTAAAAACGCGCGCTCGTCATCTGTTATTTGTTTATTGATTTCATCTACTAACATTTTTCTGACGCGGACTAATTCTTCATATTCCACGTCAAAGGAAGCCATTCCAGCGAACTCTTTATCAAAAACCGGTTTCATGTCTTTAAAATTCGGTGACAATAACTCTGCAATCGGACGATTATGGCTTATTAGATAAACAAGGAATGATTTTCGCACTTGTTCTGTAATCCCTTCGTTTTGAAAAAGTAACATTACATCGAAGATGTCACGCGGATGTTGTCTATCAAGAGCCGCGCATATTTTTGAACCGTATAGCTCAGAAAATGCCAATGTCTTTGTGGTCACAAATTTCTCAAAGACTTCTTCAGCTTTCTTGCAAAGATCTCTTTCCTCCGGCCCGAATAAAGACCCTCGAATAACATTATTCGGTTCAACTTTAACAATAGCATTTTGCTTTTTAACATAGAGTTTAGAAATAAACCCTTTTGCCGAATCCTTTTTCTCCTCTACCGATACGGAAGACATACTTAAAGAAATGCGGCTTGATATTGACTTTAGCTGATCGCTGATGGCTTTAATCGTTTCCTCGCGGGAACTGAGACGCAAATAAGTCAGATCGATATCAACGGAAAGGCGCGGCATGTCGCGCACGAAGAAATTGATCGCAGTTCCGCCATGCAAGGCAAAATCGGTATCTTTAGTCATATACGGGAGGATCGATATAAGAAGCTCGGCTTGCTGATGAAATAAATTTTTGTTCATAATCTCCTTATTTTGGAACAACTATTTTGTACTTGCTGTCATAATGGCCATTACTGCAGAGGGATCTTTTTCCTTTTCCAAAATCTACTTTTTCTAAGTACAGTTTTTTTACCCAAGAGTGATCATGCTTCTCTGCTAAATACATAAATAGTCTTTTTGTCTTTATCGATTCGCATTTTTCTAAGAGCTCCTGAACAAGACTAGGCCTGAGTGTCGTAAGTCCGGACATTATCTGATCCATCTCCTCAAATGATTCTCTATTAGGAACGTCGTAACACAATTCCATAGCGGCTTTTTCTGACGAGGATATCTTGACCTCGTAATTACCGAAATTATATGTTGTCATCCCCAATTCGATATCTTTCCCGAAAAGACCAGTCATTACATATCTAACGGATACCTCCCACTTATATTTTTTAAACCATGCGGGAAGCTTTTCATTTTTAGATCCAAAGAGAACGATCTTTGATTGTTTTAAATTTGCCGGGAGATAATGCGCACTACCTTGCAATTGAAGCGCTGTTTTTCCAGCTGGATGAACGGACATATTTAGCTGTTCTTGAAGCGTATAAAGACCGCCGCTCCAGTCAACATTTTCATCTGCCCGTTTGAAAGCGCCTTTACCTATCCGTTCTATCCATCCGCTTTTAACATACGTTCCGGCTAGTTGGCGATACACACTTTGCCCCTCTAGCCATGAAGAAACGGCAACGGTGTTCTTAGGCCAGTTAGCGAGCAATTTGTTTATTATACTTCGATTTTGTCCATTCATAATAGTCAATTTAGTACAATTATAAACCAATGTCAAGTATTTTATCTTTTGAGCAAAGGTTTATTTTTTTGCCATATGGTAAATAGTAACTTGTCATTTATGCTGTTTTATAAACCGATATCTATCTCATCCCTAATGTTCACTAATTAGTGAACATTAACAAAAAGTGAACATTGCGGGTAACTTTGTCCGCAGTTCTTAAATATGCGGCGAAGGTTACCTCTATGGCTATTCACAAACGGCTATACAATAGCCTTATACCAATATTAGCAATTATGTGGCAGAAATCTATACCGTAAATATTTAGATTTCAACTGGTTGAAGATATTTCACACGCAAGCACTTGCGGCTTATCTAAACTGTTTTTGTCACAAAAAGCATGTATTATTTGTGACAAGATGGATTTCCGCTTCCGCGGAAATGACAGCAGTCTGTTGTCGCAAAAAGTATGCAAGTTTTGCGACATCTTATCAAGCTGATTTTTTGTTTGCTGTATGTAATTCCATTGTTACATTCTGATAACGATAATACATTTAATGGTTTCCTGCTCTCGCGGGTATGACAACGTGGTTGAGATCCTTCGGTCGGCTTCGCCTCCCTCAGGATGACGTCGTGGGTCTACTCCACCAGCGCCGCGGCGAGCGACATCATTGACTTACTATAAATCGGCCATCGGCCAGCCGAAAGTCCGGATGTAGACTTTTTTGGGCAAATTTTTATAAGCTTTTGATTCTTTTGACATTGTGATTTTCTTTCTGATTCTGAAAACAAAAAATTAAAGGGGGCGAAAAGAGAAAAAGCA
>CAZELS010000128.1:0-2913 GCA_964513165.1 uncultured Candidatus Saccharibacteria bacterium | reverse complement strand
ATTGACCACATCTAGATGTATATCTTTCACAATCGTTGGGTAGGTGACAACCTCCAGTAAATGTCCAAGAGTCATGTAGAGTCCATACAATGGGCATTTTGAAATTTCCAATGTCCTTGATGGAAAACATACCCATATTTATGTAATTTAGATGCAATATATCGGGGTTGTATTTTTTTACGAAATTCTTCTTCCCAAATGAAAAAATTGATGAACTAAAGGGTGTTTTTCTTCGTTTTGAAAAAAGTAATTTAGGAATTGCATCTATTTTCGGAATTAAAGATTTCGACTCTTGAGAATCTTTGTAAAGGTAGCAAAAATCAGTGTCTAAACCATCTTGTTTAAGACAGCTCACTATTCTGTTTGCGCTTCTTGCCGCACCTCCTTTTTTTTCTAATGTATTGCAGACTAAAATCTTCATTGTTATGGCAATTCTATCTTTTGTTTGGCACAAGGTCAAGAAAAGTGGAGATTTTATGGTAAAAATGATAATATACACAAAATGTTTACATAAACCTTGCTATTCACACTATGGCTAAGATTATTCACTATTGTTGGTTTGGAAACAACCCAATGCCCAAGCTTGCAAAGCAATGTATTAAAAGTTGGCAAAAATATCTTCCAGACTATGAAATTAAGAGGTGGGATGAAAGTAATTTTGATCCAAATATCACACCTTTTTCAAAAAAAGCCTATGAACAGAAAAAGTGGGCTTTTGTTTCAGATGTTGCAAGAATTTATGCACTTAAAAAATATGGAGGTATCTATTTTGATACAGATATGATGTTAACAAAAAATATTGATTTTTTACTCAAGGACGATTTTTTTGTAGGTTGGGAGTCAAAGGATCATGTGGCTGTAGGTGTTTTAGGTGTAAAGAATCCAGAGAACAAAATAATTAATGATTTGTACGATGTATACAAAAATATTTCTTTTGATGAAAATAACCTTTATGCATTTTCGATACCAAAGGTACTGACAAAATTACTTAAAACCAAATATGGTTTGGGTAGTAACCATATGCAAAATCAAAAATTGAAAGAAAATATATGTGTATATGCACGCGAATACTTCTATCCTCTCAGCTATGATCACAGATACAATGTGTTTACTGAAAATACTTGCATGATCCACTACTATGACGCAAGTTGGATATCTAAACCACAAAGACGAATCATACGGCTTTACCGTATGCTTGGAAAAGAACAAGGAGATAAATTTGTTCAAGGATTAAGAAAAATGAGAAAGGGTATTAAACTTGTTGCGAAAATTCTTTTGTTTCCTCTACTTAAGATTAGAGCAAAAGTACGAGAAGAAAAAAGACTTTCTAAAATGTCTGTGGAAATAGAGGAGGTTTTAAAAGGATTCAAAGAGGGTGGATATATCGTCATTTACAATCCGGATTGGTTAGGAACCACTTATGCAACTAAAGAACTTTTTGAACATACTTTGCCAATTGGGGAATTTAATTCAGAAAAATACAGTAGGCAATATGCTGAACAAATTTGTAGTAAAAAACCAAAGCTTGTTGTTTTTAGTGCTTTTGCTGAAGGTTGGGAAAAAATTGCTAGGTATGTTAAGGAGATAGATGAAAAAATTGTAATCAAAACAATATGGCATGGAAGTAATGCTATGCATGTTGAAGAATATGATTGGTTTAGATTTAAAGAAATTTTCAATCTTTACAATGACAAAGTAATTTCTAGTCTAGGCTTTGTCAAAAAGAGCATGGCAGATTTTTACAAGCTCAAGGGTTACAATACGGAATTTGTCATGAATACAGTTGCTGTTGAAAAGGACAAATATGTTGAAGAAAAGAATGAAAAAAAATCAAAAAATTTAAAAATTGGCCTTTATGCATCTGGAGATCGTTGGGTGAAAAATTTTTACAATCAGATATGTGCTACAAGTTTAGTTCCAAATGTCTCTGTTGATTGTA
The DNA here is from genome assembly GCA_964513165.1 of uncultured Candidatus Saccharibacteria bacterium. Classification (GTDB taxonomy): domain Bacteria; phylum Patescibacteriota; class Dojkabacteria; order SC72; family T1SED10-24; genus CAZELS01. Next base: position 974 of record CAZELS010000128.1, on the reverse strand, counting down.
TACCTATCGGTGAAAAGGTCTATGAACTTGCTGATTTACTTCAGCTACATGTTTCTGGAAGTTTGAAGCCTCTTCCTAGGGAAGAATTGCTAAGTAGAATTGCAAAAAACGATATTAATGTATACGTGACATTTGTAGAATGTGCTCCAATGTTACCTTTGGAAAGTTTTGAATTAGGAGTACCTTGTATTACAGGGAACAACCATCATTACTGGGAGAATCATGAATTAAGGAAATATATTGTTGTTGAAGAAGCTGACAATTCTATGAAGATTTACGAAAAGATTATGTTTTGTTTAGAAAATAAAGAAAAAGTTCTAAAAATGTATTCTGAATGGAAGAAGGAATATGACAAAGAAGTAAAGAAAAATATCGCTAATTTTCTTACAAAGTAAAATGGCAAACTCAGAAGCAGAAAAATACAGATATGATATTTTGAGACAAAAAACCGTCATAGAGGCTTTGGAAAAGGAAAATGCTCTTCTTAAGAAAAATATGATTAAGTACAAAGAAACAAAAAATCATTTGAATTCTCTTTTAAATTCCCCGACATACAAGATTGCACACAAGGTAAGTGTAATATTTAAAAAGATATTGAGAAAATCTTAAAATGACTAGGAAACCAAAGATAGCTTTAGTAGTAGATGTTGATAATTGGGCATTTGGTAATATATCAAAGCAAATCATTAAAAATTTAAGTCACAAGTATGATTTCAAATATTTGTCTGTAGAGGATTTGGATAATATGATTAGATTACTTTTGGTTGTTCAAGATTGTGATTTGGTCCATTTTTTCTGGAGAGGTAATTTGAGTTGGATTGGAGAAGCTTCTGCAAGCAAATATCTGGATCTTTTGGGTTGTGAAGATCCAAAAGGTTATTTAAAAACTTTAATATCCAATGTAAATTTTTCAACTGCAGTATATGATCATTTGTATTTGGATAAGGAAATTGGGAAAACTAAAAAAATTCTTA
>CAZELS010000127.1:0-6654 GCA_964513165.1 uncultured Candidatus Saccharibacteria bacterium | reverse complement strand
AGCTCTCATTGCAGAACCTATTTGCGAAACTCTTAAAGATCCACGTTTTGCATCTGCTTCAGCCTTTCTATGGTCATACAACCTTGAGCGTAGAATTGTCATAGCTTTGTCCTTGTTTTGTTGTTGATATTTTGTTTCTTGGCAACTTACCACTATACCTGTTGGTAAGTGTGCTATCCTTATTGCCGAATCAGTCTTGTTTACAGATTGTCCTCCAGCTCCAGATGATCTCATTACATCTATTCTTAAATCTTCTGGATTGATTTGAATGTCGACGTCTTTTGCTTCTGGAAGTACTGCAACAGATGCGGTAGAAGTGTGTGTTCTTCCAGAAGATTCTGTTGTTGGTATTCTTTGTACTCTATGTACGCCACTTTCGTTTTTCATTTGTTTGTAGACATTTTTTCCAGAAAGCTGAGCAACAATTTCTTTAGCTCCGCCTCCTTCAGTAGGGCTACTGTCAATGATATCCATTTTCCAGTTTTTAAAATTTGCATATTGAGAATACATCCTGAACAAATCGCTAACAAAAAGTGCTGCTTCTTGACCCCCTGCACCAGCTCTGATTTCCAAAATGATTGACTTGTCATCATCTGGATCTTCGAGTTCCTTAAGGTAAAGGGCATTCTTAATAGATTCTTCTAGAGCATTAATCTCCTTTTTCAAATCTTCCTCTTCCAATTGAGCGATATCAAACAATTCTGATTCTTTTTGTGAATTAAGAATTTCCTGTGTTTGAGCATATTGATCAATTTTCTTGTAGAGTTCTGAAATCAAGTTGTACAAATGCGTTTGGTTCTGTAATTCAAGAGCCATAGAGCTAACATCTGTTGTGATATTTTTAGAAATGTTTTCCTCCAACTCTTTCTTTTTCAGAGCTATTTTCTCTAAATTGTATTTTTCTTTTAATTTTGTGAAATCCATAACTTAGAGAGGTTATCCCGTTATTTGTTAGTTATAGAGGAGAGCATATCTTTTAGGGTTAAAGACTCACTTGTTTTCTTAGGCTCAACTTGTTTTTTCTTTTTTCTTTCAAGCATCTTTGCTTTTTTACTGGTAAAAGATTTCTTAGCTTGACCTTGTCTCTTTTGGAATTTAGCGACTAGATTGTCAGTATCCACAATCTTTTCTACACCTGTGTAGAAAGGATGGCACTTGGAACAAAGCTCTGTAGTCAATTCTTCCAGGACAGAACCTGTGACAAAACTATTGCCACAAGAAAGACATGTAACTTTTACTTCTTTGTAATATGTTGGGTGTATATTGTTTTTCATAACATTTGGATTATATGTTTTACTGTTCAAACAGTCAAGTTATGAAAGCAAGAATTCTTTTTCTCCTAATGAGCATTTTTTTCTTCTTTCTTATGAGATTACCTTTAAAGGAGGAGATGAAGAGCGTGGATCCAAGGTTTCTTTCCATTCCGAGTATTTCCTTGAAAGGTCAGTTATGCTCATCGGGTAGAGATGAATGTTTAGCAAATGGTGTTTGGGTGAAGTATTTTGATGAAAGGAACAATATGCTTTTAACAGGGCATAGCTTTTCTCTTTTCCCTATGAAAGCAGGGGTATTTTTTAATTTGGAAAATATCTCCATTGATGACAAAATTTTTGTTAATTTGAATACTTTGTACACTTATGAAGTGAATGAGGTTTTTTTTGTAGATCGATATACTACAGAAATTGAAAATTTTGAAGAAAGAGAAAATACCTTAATTTTGTATTCATGTTTTCCATTGTGGAGTGGTACAAAAAGGCTGGTTGTGGAAGCTGAATTATGCAATTTATGTGAGGATGATATATAATGTGGTATCATCTGAAGTAGATAATTTGACGAGCTTCTTTTATGAAAATTAAAAGTATTGGTTACCTATCCTTTTTGCTTTCTTTTGAAAATTTAGATGTTGTTACAGATCCTCAATCTTTGAAAAGTGTTGGTTTGAAATTTCCTAAAACGAAAGCTGATGTTGCTATATATACAGATTCTGGTGATACTGTGCCAGAAAGCAAGATGGAACCTTCAAAGAAAGAAGAAGTTTTGCATATTAACACTCCAGGAGAGTACGAATTAGGAGGATTGATGGTCAGAAGAGATATTGGAAGCTCGGTATATATTTTGGATGAAGATTTATTGAGAATTGTTTATGTAGGAAACATTTCCAAAGATGTGAAAGTAGAAAGTTTCAAAAATCTTGGAGATGTGGAAGTTTTAATAATTCCTGTTGGTGACGGGAAAAATTTTCCAGAGTTTGGTGTTATTGAAAAGATTGTTAATGAAGTAGAACCGTTGATTTTGATTCCTTCTGCATTTAAAACAGAAGAGATGGCAGATGGAAGCGATTTAAAAACTATTGATGAATTTGTTAAACAAGCAGGATATACTAATGTCACTCGAGAGAAATTTGTTAATGTCGTTGGTGCACCTGAGAAAGAGGTTCGAACTATGGATGTAATTATTTTAGAATAGTTTTTATGGAAAAATTACCACCTCAAAATTTAGATGCCGAACAATCTGTTTTAGGATCAATGCTTTTAGACAAGGATGCCATAATTAATGTGGCTTCTTTTTTGAGAAGTGAATATTTCTATGATTCTAGGCATGGGACGATTTATGAAGCTATAATTGAGCTTTTTGAAGCTGGAATGCCTGTTGATATTGTAACGATTTGTAATTTGCTCAGTAAGAAGCGTAGTTTGAAAAAGATTGGGGGTAGGGGATATATTACAGAATTACTTTCTCTGGTACCTACTTCAGCACATGCTGAGGAATATGGGAAAATTGTGCGAGATGCTTATGTACGTAGATCTTTGATTTCGGCATCTTCTAAAATAACGGAGTTGAGTTTTGATGAACAAAAATCTATAGGAGATGTAGTTGATAAGTCGGAGAGCTTGCTTTTTGGTATTGCTCAAGAGGGTATAAGTACAGCATTTGTACATATCAAAGATTTGTTAAAGGATGCATATGAAAGAGCAGAAAGGGCAGATAAAGAGGAAGCATTTTTGGGTATATCTTCTGGATTTAAAGATTTAGACTCTATTCTTGGAGGATTTCAAAAATCTGATTTAATTATTCTTGCAGCAAGGCCTTCTGTAGGTAAGACATCCTTGGCATTAGATTTTCTTAGAGCTGCAGCGATGTCTGAGAAAAAGAAGGTGGTCCTTTTTTCTTTAGAAATGTCCAATACACAAATTGTTGATAGGCTGTTGGGTATGCAAGCAAACGTACCTTTCTGGGATATACGTACTGGTCGTATGAATGATGAAAAATTTGTAAAACTTGCAGATGCGATGGGACAACTTGCTGATGCCGAAATTTTTATTGATGACAAACCAGGGCAATCTATTCTTGAAGTGCGAACCAAGGCTAGAAGATTAGCACTGGAAAAGGGAGTAGATTTGATAATTGTGGACTACCTACAATTGATGCGTGGATACAACAAAGATAATAGGGTGCTTGAAGTTCAAGAAATTTCTCAAGGCCTTAAAAATCTTGCAAGAGAGCTACATGTGCCAGTTGTTGCACTTTCACAGCTTTCAAGAGCTATAGAACAGAGGAATACCCGAAGACCTCAACTTTCCGACCTAAGAGAATCTGGCTCCATCGAACAGGATGCTGATGTAGTACTCTTTATTGACAGGGAGGAATCTTACAATCCTGAAACAGAGAGAAAGGGTATTGGGGATTTGGTAGTTGCAAAGCATAGGAATGGTCCTACGGGTAGTGTGGAATTAGCTTTTGTAAAAGAAATTGCCAGTTTCAGAAATCTTTACAAAGAAAAGGGAGGAAAGAAAAACAGTTAAAAAGGGGTTCCTTTAGGCATTTTCTAGTGATATAATCAGACCAAGGTCAAGTGGTGGAACTGGCAGACACGCGGGACTCAAAATCCCGTGCTAGCAATAGCGTGAGGGTTCGATTCCCTCCTTGACCATTTGTATAATAATTGTTTTTACAAATTAAAATGGAAGATATTGTTTTAGATTCTGTAAGTACCGTAGGGAATGTCGATTTTGCCTTAGTCCTACGTCTCTTTCTGTATGTTTACATTTTCTTTTGGATTATGATTGTACTTTGGGTTTGGTTTGACGCATCTGAAAGATCTTCAAATGTTTTGTTTAGAGTCTTTAGTGTTTTCATAGTACTCATTTTCAATGTTTTTGGCCTTTTAATATATCTTTTGATCAGACCTTCCGATTCATATGAAGAGAGGTATTTGGGAGAATTAGAAAAAAAATATTTACAATTTGAAACTGGAGGTTTGATTAATTGCCCAAAATGTAAATTTGACTTAGAGCCAGGATTTGTAGTTTGTCCTAAGTGTGGTGAATCATTGAGAGTTAAGTGTGAAAATTGTAATATGTATACAGAAAAAACTTGGGAATTTTGTCCATATTGTGGTATTGAAAGGGAAGTTGAAGAAAATATGAAAGATGTTAAATTAGAAGATAGAAAAGATTCTTTTAAGCCAAAAGAATCGAAATTTAGTGAATTTTTAGAAATTTTAGGAGGGAAGATTATTGGTTTTTTTACTGGCATAGGTAACCTTTTTAAGAATTCAGGATCTAAATTTGCTGAAAGGAAGAGAATTAAATATCCAGTAGAGGAATATCAAACTAGTAATCAAAAGAAAGAGAAGAAGAAAAAAAAGAAAAAGAGGAGAAAATAGTTTTTAGATTTTTAAATGGAGAGGTTTTTAGAAATTATAATTAGTTGGATTAATACGATAGGTTTCCTGCCCCTGTTTCTTGTGGGATTGCTGTTAAGCTTATTCCTTTTTTGGAAGGAATCCCATGCTCACAAAAACAGAAATTCTCTTTTTGACATGTGGTTCTTATCTATCTTGGTAGCTATGTTTTGGGGTAGACTTGCATTTATCATTTCGAACTGGGAACTTTTTGAATCCTTGCCTTGGGCAATAGCCCCTTATGAACGATATGGTGAAAGTATATTTTTCTTTCGACTTCTTCCCTGGAAATTTTTTGATTTAAGAGATGGAGGATTTTTGTTTACGGGTATCTTTGCAGCATATGTTTTATTTGCATTTCTTTACAATATTTTTGTGAAAAAATGGAAATGGAGGGAAATGTTCTTTCCTGTAATCATCTCAGCAGAAGTCCTTTTAGCTTTTATATTGATAGTTTACGGAGCTCTTGCAGGTTTTGGGGATGTTGTCATAGGGGGATTGGTCATTGCTGCTATTATTGCATTATTCCTAGCCATTATAACTATCTTACGTTGGAGACTGAGAAAAAGTTATCATATTGAAGTTATTAATGGAATTATACATTTCTTAGTGATTCTCTTTATAATTGTTTCGTTTACAATAATTACAAGATTGTTTTTCTCCTACGAGATTAGTCTTGTTGATAAAATTAATGTTGTTGTAATGAATGTTACTGGTTTAATTGTGACTTTGTATTTTGTTTTGATTGAAAGGCGTAGAGTTAAGGATGGGCAAGGAATTATACCTGGTGGTAAATCTGTGGTTATTAATATTAACAAACCAGTAAAAATAGGGGATGGAAAAGCATAGAATTTTTCTCAAAATACTTCTGATACTAACTTCTGCGAGTGTAGTAATGCATCTCTACATATCTATTTCACACGCAAAAATTTGTTACTGGAATGAAGGTCTTGTGTTGGGGACTTTTGCATTCTTGCCTGTTTTGCTCATAAATTTTTTGATGATAATTTTTCTTGTCTTAATAGTATATTTACTATGGAAGAATTTTTCGAAGATTAGGCAGTATTGGGAATTAATAGCTATTCTTGTTGTTGCTTCATTAGGCAATATTGTTGATCGCATTATTAACGATAGTATTTGTGATTACATTAAAATTTTTAGATTGCCAATATTCAATTTAAACGATATCTTTATATCTATATCACTTTTAACCATATTTACACTTTTAATCTATGATGCAATATCTAGTAGAAAAAAAAGATGAGGGTAGTCGTATAGACAAATTTCTTGTCGAACGATTATCTAAAAAATATTCTAGAACCTTCTTATCAAAAAATTTAGGGGAGTTTGTAGAAGTTGATGGGAAGGATGTAAAAGCTTCTTACAAATTGAAGAATGGTCAGAATGTTGTTGTAAAAACAGAAATTCTGGAGATAAAATATGAACAGCACCTGTTAGAGGGTGAAGTGGAGAGTAATATTGTTGCTCAAAAAGGAGAACTAAACATTATTTTTGAAAATGAAAACTATGTAATTCTAAACAAGCCAGCAGGTTTAGTGGTCCATCCAGGTGTAGGAAACAGGGAAAACACTCTTGCCAATTACGTTAGACAGTATCTTGAAGAGCAGGGAATGTATGATGTCGAACTTAAAAGATCTGGTATTGTACACAGGTTAGATAAGCCTGTGAGTGGATTGATTCTTTTTGCAAAAAACAGGAATTTTCAAAAACACATAACTGCACAGTTTGAAAAACATTCTATGTTGAAAATATATCTTGCAGAATATGGAATCTTTTCAGGACAAGATCCTTTAGAAAAGAAAGGTAGTATTGCTTATTTAAACAAGATAATTCAGCAATATACATTAGGTGAAGATTTAGATTTGAGCCTTTGGAAGAAGGTGTCCGGTGCAATTGGTCGAGATCCGGCTAATCGTCGTAGAATGCTTTTGCAAATAGGTATGGACAAG
>CAZELS010000126.1:0-3033 GCA_964513165.1 uncultured Candidatus Saccharibacteria bacterium | reverse complement strand
ATTTTGTAGAAGAATTACGTTCCAAAGGACGTTCCGAGGCTACAATAATAGCATACGCGAAAGATATTGAACAACTTCTCGTCTATTTAGGACAAAAAGGCATGAATGAAATCTCAAAAGTAACAATTACAGAACTTGAAAATTTTAAAGAAAGTATGAATAGTACTGGCTATACACCAAAGAGTGTTTCAAGAAAAATCAACAGTACAAGAACATTTTTCAGACATTTGCTTGAGAATCAAATAATTAGTGAAAATCCTGCTGAAAAGCTTGCTCATCCATCTTTTGAGATGAAACCACCTAGAGTACTAACAATCATGGAATACAGAGCCCTCAGGGATGTCAGCAGAGTTGATGTTAGACTCTATTCGATAATAGAACTACTTTTACAAACAGGTATTAGAATTGGAGAATTAGCTTCATTAACACTTGATGATATTAGAGAGTCAAAGGATGCAAAGATTACATATTTGTACATTAAACCACTTGGAAATCATTCAGCAAGGAAGGTTCCTTTAAACAAATCAGCTTACAATGCTATACAAGAATATTTGAAAATACGTCCCGAGACTGAGGATGACGCCCTTTTCATAACAAAAAATGGCAGACCTCTCTTAGTAAGGAATATTAGAACTACAATCGACAAAGCTTTTGAAAAAGCTGGTATAAAAAGTGCAAAAGTAAATGACTTGAGAAATACATTCATTGCACATCACCTAGCAAATGGCGTTAGTTTAGTAACAGTATCAAAGCTTGTTGGTCACAAGAGACTTTCGACTACTGAAAAATACCTCAATTTGATAAACAAAGATTCAAAAGAGGAAACTGCAAAAAAACTCAAGGATCTTTAAGAAACTTTTGGTAAAGAAACCGTAAATGTAGAACCCTTCCCTACTTTACTCTCAATTTCGTACGTCCCATTCATTAACTTTATTAGGCTGAATGATACATACAAACCCAATCCTGCACCACCTGGACGCACAAGCTTGTTACCGTTACCATTACCGTTATCCCCTTCTACTTTTTCATTTGGTTCAATATATTGATTAAGTCTATGGAATTTTTTACCTAAATGCTTCAAACCTTCCTGCTCTATACCTTCACCTGTATCACTTACATATATACTAATCTTTTTATCTTCATCTTTTAAAGCCACCTTCACAGAGCCTTGTTGAGTATATTTAACCGCATTGCTAACAAAATTGTCCACCACTTGTTGCAAACGGAGTGCATCTGCTTCAACTTTCCATGTTTTTCTCTTGTCAAAAACAATTTTGAATTTCAAACCTTTATGCAAAGCTTCTTTTTCAAAACCGAGCTTTGCTGTTTGAAGGATATCTAACAAATCAACTTCGGTTAAATTAACTTCCATTCTTTTTGCATCAAGTTTTGTTGCTGATAGTAGCGTTTCAACAATACCTGCTTCTCGCTTAACAGCAGACCTTATATATTCAAAATGTTTTTGAACATTACCATCCCACTTAAATACACCTTTTTTCTTTTTCGATTTTTTGTACATCTCGATCAATTCCAATGAATTTTTCGCTATTGTAAGAGGTGTTCTTAATTCATGACCCATGATATCAAGCAAATCTCTCTCCCGTTGCCTCATTTCCTCTGTATGCGCCATTCTAATACGCAATTCCTTTGTTTGCTCATCTACTTTACATTGTAAGGTTTTGTTAAAATCTTGAACTTCGTGATACAAAATAGCCCGACCAAAAGATACTGAGAGATTCAGTATCAGCGATTCCAAAAATGAAATTTCTTCGACTGTATAAGTTTTTCCATTTTCCTTCGAGCCTAAAAAGATAACTCCATTCAACTGAACTTTCCTATTTAAAGGTAAAATAACCTCTATATTTTGGTTATTCATAAAACGGATAATCCTACGTAATCTCTCATCCGTAACCTTACCCGCAGTTAGCTCACTTTTAACCAAGACTGTACTGTGATCGAATTTATCCCAATAGTAAATAACTTGTAAAAGATCTCGCATAGAGAAATTCTTTTCCTCTATTCCTTTCAAATAGCGATACTTAACCATTGCACAATCTTTATCAAACAAAACAATACCTAATCTATTCAAATCGAATACTTTAGCAAAAGTAAGTATGGCATGAACTCCGATCTTGTTCATATCCAACATCACACTAATATCCTTATTAAATTTTTCTTGCTCAATGTTCGGATTAAAATCCTTAAAAGCCCAAGATGCAAAGACTCGCTGGCCCAAGACTTCTCTTACTTTGATAAAGAGGAGACCAAAGGCAATGGAGAAAAACAACATCGCCACAGGATATTCCAAGCCACTTTCTGAATTAGCAAGAAGAGCTTTAAGTGTGATAGCGAAATAAGCAAAGATAAATGGCATGAGGGCAATAACGATATAATAAAGAAACTTCGAAAGAATAAATTTGATTCCAAAAAGTCTTTTCTCTAAATAGGAATAAGTTGTCAAAATACTAATACTGCTCACTGCTAAAGGACCTAGAGGGGCGGTATCTGATTTTCCTGTAACCAAAGGTATTATTACATTTGTTGAAAGAGCTATCACACCTCCTATAACCATACCCAGAGTGATATATTTAAATCGTAAAGATTCCAAACCTTTAATTACATTCTTTTTCCTCCAGAATGTTAACAACATGCCTGTAACAGCAAATACAAAATAAAGAACAAAAAGTATCGCCCATTTACCAAAAACAACTGGTACATACTGTGACGATGATGTGAGATCAACATCTTTTACAATATGATGCGATAATGAAAGAAGCGCAACTGGCAGAGCGAGAGCTATAATTACAAGTGTCAAAGGACTATATTTTTTTTCAATTCCATACCTTACAAAAACAACAAAAGAGGCTACGGCTATTGTTGTGCTTACAAATGTTAATCGCACGAACCATATGACAAAGTCAATATCATAATATCTCATAAGTAACCATGAAAAACTAACCCAAGCTATTATACTTAGGTTGAAAATAACCAAGAACCAGAATGACTTATCATCCTTGATTTTTCTTAACACCA
>CAZELS010000125.1:0-3120 GCA_964513165.1 uncultured Candidatus Saccharibacteria bacterium | reverse complement strand
TTCAAATTCTTGATGGTAGAAATGTCGGAGTTGATCTAGATCGAGACCCAAGACTTGAGCTAGGGGTGTCTACTTAAAGTAGAGTTTAGATATTTTGTTTTTAAAGAGTAAAATATCTTCTCTTGTATTTTTAGATGTTTGTAGGATAGAATTAAGTCCAATTAGAGATTAATTAATTGGAATCTCACTAATGTCAAAATATATCTTTATCTCTGGAGGAGTAATTTCCGGTATTGGAAAGGGTATTACTGCTGCTTCAATTGGGTTCATATTGAAATCCTACGGACTGAAGATTTGTATGATTAAAGCCGATCCATATTTGAACATAGATGCTGGAACCATGAATCCCTTGGAACATGGTGAGACATATGTGCTTGAAGATGGATTCGAAACAGATATGGATATGGGAACTTATGAGAGATTTACTGGTGAAATGTTCGAGAGGTTGAATTCAATGACAGGAGGAGCTGTTTTTCAAAACGTTTTAAGTAATGAAAGAGATTTAGCATATGATGGGAAATGGGTTAATGTTGATTACCATGTCCCTAGAGAAATGATTAGGTGGATTACTGAAGTTTCTGAAAAAAGAAAAAGTGATGTTACATTAGTGGAGATTGGAGGAACTGTTGGTGAATTAGGTAACAGACTTTTCCTTGAGGCTAATCGAGTAATGCAAGTAAAAAATCCTAAAGATGTTATCCATGTACACCTTTCTTACTTACCACTTCCACCAAATCTAGGAGAGATGAAGAGTAAGCCAGTACAGATGTCTGTAAAACTTTTGAACGATTGTGGTATTAATCCTGATTTCATAGTTGCTAGATCTGAAAGAGGAATCGACAAAATTCGAAGAGACAAATTGAGTCATTACTGCGTTGTCCCTCCTGAGCATGTCGTTTCTGCTCCTGATGTTGAAAGCATCTATCAAGTCCCTCTAAATTTCGAACGAGACAAGCTTGGTGAGCAAATTGTAAAATCTTTGGGTCTTAAAGTGCGAAAAGGTAATTTGATTAGTAAATGGGGTCAGAGATATGAGGCATCTGTAAATCCAAAGAGGACAATTCGTGTTGGAATGATTTGTAAATATTACAAGAGTGGAGATTTTGATTTGAAAGATTCATATGTTTCCGTTCTTGAGGCTTTGAAGCATGCTGGTTGGGCTCAAGAGACGAAGGTTGAGGTGGAATGGATAGTGTCTGATGATTTGGAAAAGGATGAGAAAATGCAAGAGTCATTGAAATCTTTAGATGGTATTGTAGTACCTCAGGGTTGGGGTAGTAGAGGAGTTGAGGGTAAAATCAAAGCTATACAGATTGCTCGTGAGAACAAAATCCCCTATCTCGGACTTTGCTTTGGAATGCAGATGGCCGTTATTGAATTTGCTAGAAATGTTTTAGGTTTGCAAAAAGCAAATTCTGAAGAAGCAAATGATTGTGCAGAGGACAAGGTAATTCATTTAATGGAAGAGCAAAAAAAATACATTGAGAAATGTTTGTATGGAGGAACAATTAGGTTGGGTGCATATCCTTGTAAATTGACAAGGGGTTCTTTGTTACAAAGACTTTACAAGGAATATGGTAATGGACTTTTTAAAAGGCACGATGTTGTTCAAGAAAGACACAGACATAGGTATGAATTTAACAATGCTTACAGAGAAAAAATGGAAAAAGCAGGCCTTGTTGTTTGTGGTCAAAGTCCAGATGGTAATCTTGTTGAAGCAATTGAGCTTCCTCAATCAGAACATCCTTTCTTTTTAGGAACTCAATATCATCCAGAATTAAAATCACAATTTTTAACTCCACATCCACTATTCATGGGTTTTGTAAAAAGTTGTTTACAGAAAAAAGGTTAAGCTTTCAAGGCTTCTTCAATTTCAACAAGACGATTGTATTTTGCAACTCTTTCGCCTCTGTTAGGACCCCCAAATTTGCATTCTTGTGCATAGCTACCTACAACAAGATCAGCAATCATGTCATCATTTGTTTCTCCACTTCGATGTGAAATGATTGATGTGTAGTTTGCATTTTCCGCAGAGTGCATTGCTCTCATTGTTTCAGTTACTGTACCGATTTGATTCAGCTTGATGAGTACGGAATTAACTGCGTCATAGTCTCTAGCTTTTTCGATTCTTTTTACATTAGTAGTTAGTAAATCATCACCAACAATTTGTTTAGTCTGTCCGAGTTTTTGCATAATTTTTCTCCAACCTTCCCAATCTTCTTGATCCATTGGGTCTTCAATTGAGTGTACAGGAAATTTTGAAAACCATTCACTTTGTAAATCCATCCATTCTGATGAATCTAATGTTTTTCCTTCTCTAATTAAAATGTATTTTTGTTGACGAGGGTCGTAGAATTCTGAAGCAGCGACATCAACTGCGATGTAAACTTGTTCATCTGGAATATATCCGGCTTTTTCAATACCTTCAACAATTATTTGAAAAGCTTCAATATTTGACTTCATCTGAATTGGAGCGAAAGCTCCCTCAAGTCCTACTGTTGCACTGTAGTTTCTTTCAACTAGTAAGTCATGTGTTGCGTGAAATATTTCTGTACCAACTCTCAAGGCTTCTGACATAGTCGGAAATTTTTCTTTTCTAGGAACAATCATATATTCTTGAATATCTGTAGCCCAATTCCCATGATTTCCACCCTCCATGAGTAGTATGAATGGTTCTGGAAGAGTAAGTAATTCTGGCTTGAATGATTCTCTCCAGTAAAGTTGTCCGAAATATTGGTAGAGAGGAATCTTTTTTGAAATTGCAGATACTCTTGCAAATGCCATTGAGAGTGAGAGTATGGCGTTGCCTCCAAAATTTGTTTTCAATTCGGTTCCATCGAGATCGATGAGGAATTGATCAAATGCTTCTTGAGAAAGAAATTCTTTGTTTAAAATTTGTGCTCTGAGAAGATTGTTTACGTTGTCCACAGCGTTTAAAACACCTTTCCCACGATGTCTCTTCAAATCGTTGTCTCTTAATTCCAAAACTTCTGTTTTTCCAGTTGATGCCCCTGAAGGAACCTCTCCTTTTGCAATACTACCGTCTTCCAGCTTAAGAGTTGTGGATATGGTTGGTACTCCTCTGGAGTCTAAAATTTCTCTGGCTTTTACATCTGTAAT
>CAZELS010000124.1:0-6758 GCA_964513165.1 uncultured Candidatus Saccharibacteria bacterium | reverse complement strand
TAAGGATGACAATTGTTTATTTGAAAATTTGGAGTTTCAATTAAAGGTTAAGAAAGAATACGATTCTAAAAAATTCAAAGAGATTTTTGAAAAAAGAGGAACTAAGATAGTTTATATAGATGTTGGAAAAACTTTAGAATATACTAAACAAGAGATAAGACGACTTTTTAAGAAAGAAATCATAAGCAAGTTGTCCGATAAAACAATTCTGTCCGAAAAGGATATTGTAAAGATTAAAGATAGAGCACAATTTGTTTTCAATCATGTAAAAAAGCTTTATCCAGAAGCTAAAACAGAATTGAAAAATTGGGAAACAGAGTTCCAATTTTTAATTTGTATAATTCTTTCTGCACAAACAACAGACAAACAGGTAAACAAAATTACAAAGGCACTTTTTAAAAAATATCCTGATGTAAAATCTCTTTCAAATGCAAAAATTGAAGATGTTGAAAAACTTGTTTCGTCTATTAATCACTACAAAACAAAATCAAGACACATTGTTGCTATGTCAAAAATGTTGGTGGAGAATTTTAATTCTGAAGTACCCATGTTTGTCGATGATTTGTTGAAATTACCTGGTGTTGGTAAAAAAACAGCTAATGTTTTTCTAAATGATCTTTTTAAAGCAAATCAAGGAATTGCTGTGGATACACATGTTGCTAGGGTAGCACAGAGGCTTGAGCTTACAAAAGAAAAAAATGCTACAAAAATCTCTCTTGATTTGGAAAAGCTTTATCTTAGAAAAGATTGGTACAAAATAAATTCAACATTTGTTCTTTTTGGTAGGTACAATTGCAAGGCTAGGAAGCCTTTATGTAAAGAATGTCCTCTGAGGGAGATGTGTAATAGTAAAATCAAGTAATATTATCAATCTACAAAGACTTGTGCTATAATCCATTGAAGCGGTTAAATTATTTTAGTGTTTGTCACGCCTTGCCGTTCGGTGGTGGCTTTTTGTTTTTTAATTATGAAAAAAGAAGATGTAAAGGTTAAGAAAGATCCTATGTACTCTCAATTAGATTCATTTTTGGATGATAAGAGTAATGATATTCGAAAACTTTCAAAAGGTGATGTTGTTGAAGGTACAATACTTGATACTAGACCAGGTGCTATTGTTGTTGACGTTGGCTATAAATCCGAAGGTGTCGTTGCTGGTAAAGAATTAAAATCAGAACTTATTGACGTTAGTAAATTAAAGGTTAATGACAAGATTCTTGTCTATGTTGTTAAACCTGAAGATGAGGAAGGTCAATTGGTTCTTTCTGTACGAAGAACACAGCAAGCAGGTCTTTGGATTTCTCTAGGAAAAGCTAAAGAAGAGAATGAGATAGTGGAAGCTGTTGTTGTTGAATCAAATAATGGGGGATTAATTTGTGAGCTTGGTAGTGGTGTTCGTGGCTTTATACCAACTTCACAACTAGATCCTGCAAGAGTTTACAGCAATGGATTAAGGCAAGTTGGTCAGGATGTTTCAAATAAGGTGAGTAAGAAATTAGCATCTTTGGTCGGTGAAAAGATTAAAACTAGAATAATTGAACTCGACAAAGAAAAGAACAGAATTATTCTTTCTGAAAAGATGATCACGCAAACTAGAGATATTGAAAAGAGAGAGAAAACGTTAAAGAGCTTACAAGAGGGTGCTGTTTTGAAAGGTGAGGTTAGTGGAATAACTCCTTTTGGTATTTTTGTTAATGCAGAAGGCCTTGAGGGTTTGGTACATCTTTCTGAACTTTCTTGGGACAAAATTGATGATGTAGACAAGATGTACAAGGTAGGAGACAAGGTTGATGTAATGGTTATTGGAGTTACAGATGGAGGTAAAAGAGTTGCATACAGTATCAAGAGGTTGCAAAAGGACCCTTGGATGGAAGCTATTTCAAAATACAAAGTTGGGGATGTTGTAAAAGGTGAGGT
The DNA here is from genome assembly GCA_964513165.1 of uncultured Candidatus Saccharibacteria bacterium. Taxonomy (GTDB): domain Bacteria; phylum Patescibacteriota; class Dojkabacteria; order SC72; family T1SED10-24; genus CAZELS01. Next base: position 4,844 of record CAZELS010000124.1, on the reverse strand, counting down.
TCAAAGAGTCGCTGATTATGGTGCTTTTGTAAAGATTGGAAAAGGTTTGAATGGTTTAGTACACATATCAGAAATTTCTGACAAATTAGTAAAAGATCCTAGAGATTTTGTTAGTGTTGGTCAGGAAGTAGAGGTAAAAATTCTTTCAATCTCTTCAACAGAACGTCACTTAGGCTTGAGTTTGAAATGGAAAGAACAAGAATCTAAGCCAGCTAAAAAAGTTCAACCTGTTAAAGTTGAAAAACCTACTAAAAAAGTGTCTGCAGAAGAACTCGCAAAAGTTGTTGACGAAGCTATAGACAAGGAATTAGAGTAAACTCTACATTTTCTAAAAAGAGCTCCATTTGTTATAATATTAACACTAATATTATCTATTCACTATGAATACAAATTTAGATTCTAACATCTTTAATAAGCTTAGTGAAAATGCAAAAGTAGCATTGAGAAATGCTGCTCAAATTTCTTCTCAATTGGATTCAAAGGACATAAAACCATTGCATATATTTACTGGAATTTTGTTAAATAAACAATCTTTAGCAGTTCGTATTCTTACAACAATGGGTCTTAACACTTCTGAGATCTTGTTTGACTTCTCAGATTTTGTTGGTATTACAATAGATGTGAAAACATCTCATAAGCCGATGAAATTGTATTTTTCCGAAGAATCTGCTGAAATTATTCGCGAAGCTTTTCTTTATGCAAATCAACTTTCTCATGTATATGTTGGTACTGAACATATTGTAAGTAGTATTCTTGCTAATTCAAAACTAGATTTTGTCAAAAGATTGGAAAGTAAGGGACTTAAATATGAAAGCTACCAAAATGCATTGTTAAGCCAAGCTACATATCCAGAAGGTTTGTTGATGAAAAAAGGTAAAGTTGAAGGAGAAGAATTCCAGGAGGAAACAACTTTGGGAGTTTTGGGCTATGATCTTGTTGAAGCAGCTAAGCGTGGTGAGTTTGACCCCCTCATCGGTCGAGAGAAAGAATTGGATAGCGTTGTAAAAGTTCTTAGTAGAAGGAAGAAGAATAATCCGGTAATCATAGGGGAAGCAGGTGTTGGTAAGACAGCATTAGTGGAAGGTTTGGCTCAACGTATAGCTAAGGGGAATGTCCCGCCACCACTACTTAATATGCGTATATTCTCTCTTGATATTCCTACAATTATTGCAAATAGCAAGCTTAGGGGAGATATTGAGGAAAAAGTGTTAGCAATTATCAGAGAAGTACTTAATTCTCCTGACATAATAGTTTTTATTGATGAAATTCATAGCATTTTGTCTGCCAGCATGCCTGGGTCTGGAGTTGATATTGGTTCAGTACTTAAGCCAGCTCTTCTTAAGGACAGATTTCGATGTATTGGAGCAACTACAACCGAAGCATATATGCAGTATTTTGATGAAGACAGTGCATTGGCACGTAGATTTCAGCCAATTAAATTGGAGGAGCCTTCTTTGGAAGACACAGAGAAAATTTTAAGACAGATTAAGAAGTTGGTTGAAAAACATCAGAAAGTTTCAATTACTCCAGAAGCTATAAAAGCGGCAGTAATACTTTCAGATAGGTATATTAGTGATAGGTACTTACCTGACAAAGCTATCGACTTGCTTGATGAAGCAGCAGCTACAAAAAGAATGGATATTGAATCCAAATACAAAGTTGTCTCAAAGCTTTACTACAAGTACAAAAACTATATAAGTAAAAAACATACAGCTATTGCATCAGGAGATTTGGAGAAAGCTAAGGATTTAAAACAAAAAGAAGATGATGCCAAGAAGGAGATTGAGAAAATGGAAAAACTGCGGTCAAATGAGATGCAAAAAAATCTTGTTGAGGTTGATACTGACATTATTCGCCAAGTTATCTCAGAGTGGACAGGTATACCAATTACCACATTAAATATTTCTGAATCAAAGAAACTTTTTAGGTTGGAGAAAATTCTTTCCAAATCTATTGTAGGGCAAAAAGAAGCTGTAGATTCTGTTGCAAGTGCGATTAAAAGGGCGAGAGCAGGTATCTCTTCAGCCGACAGACCTTGGTCATCATTCTTGTTCTTGGGCCCTACTGGTGTTGGTAAAACTGAAACTGCAAAGGTTGTTACCAAGGAAATTTTTGGTGATGAAGACAAACTGATACAAATAGATATGAGTGAAATGATGGAAATGCATAGCGTATCTAAGTTAATTGGTTCTCCACCTGGATATATTGGATATCGAGAAGGTGGGCAATTGACTGAGGTTGTTAGACAAAATCCACACTGTGTTATTCTTTTTGATGAGGTTGAAAAAGCTCATGAAGATGTCCTTAATATCCTTCTCCAAATTTTAGAATCAGGTCATTTAACTGATGGGAAGGGTAGGAGAGTGAATTTTAAAAATACTATCATAATCTTAACATCAAATATTGGAGCACAAGAAATTCGTGAAGACAAGGTTCTGGGTTTTACGAAAGGTGAGAAAGAGATTAAGGTCGCTGATCAAGAAACTGCGTACGAAGGTATGAAAGAGGAGCTTTCAAGAATTTTGAGAAATACTCTTAAGCCAGAGTTAATCAATCGTTTAGATGACATTGTTATATTCAGATCATTGAACAAAAAGGACGCAAGGAATATTGTTAAGCTTTTGATTCATGAACTTAATGAAAGGGTTTTAGATAAGGGTGTGAGTGTTGAATTGGATAAGAAAGTTGTCAACTATCTTGTTGAAAATGGCTTTAGTTTAGAATATGGGGCAAGGCCATTGCGTAGGATCATTCAAGATGAGATTGAGATTAAATTAGCTGAATGGATTTTAGAAAAAAATATTTCTGATGTTAAGCTAGGTAAAAAGATTCAGGTTGTAAAGTTTGTTTTGGATAAAAATAAGGTTAAAATTTCTGAAAAGTAAAAATGAAATTTCTTTGTGGAAAATGTGGCTATGAATCACTCAAATGGGAGGGGAAATGTAGCTCTTGTGGTGAATGGGGTTCTTTGGAGGAATTTAATGAACCTGTTGAGAGTAAGGGTGTGATAAAAGATATCGCTGCAAGTGTACATATTGATGAGTTGGAAAAAACTTTTTCAAAGAGAAAGGGTGGTATTACGAGTCGTCTTTCTTCTGGTTTTGAAGAGTTGGATAGGGTATTGGGAGGAGGTTTTGTAAAAGGACAGGTTGTTTTGTTGGCTGGTGAGCCTGGTGTAGGTAAATCTACATTACTTTTGCAAGTGGCATTAAATGTTTCCAAGCAAAAAAAGGTTCTCTATGTTTCAGTGGAGGAATCTTTAACTCAAATCTATTCTCGTTACAAGAGGTTGGGTGGTAAAGGTGCAAAAAATGATTTGATGTTTTCTGAGGAATTGGTTACTGAAAAAATCGTTAATTTACTTGAAAAGGAGCATCCAACACTCTGCATTATTGACTCCATACAGGCTCTTGAGAGTGCTCAGGTGAGTGGAATTACTGGAGGAGTGTCTCAGATTAGGTCAAATGGATATATTCTTACAAAGGCTGCCAAGAGGCTTGGAATACCAATCATATTAGTGGGTCAAATCACAAAGGATGGTTTTGTTGCAGGACCTAAGGTTTTGGAGCATATTGTAGATTCTGTCTTGAATTTGCATGGAGATGAATTCAATATGTATCGAATTTTAAGAGGTATGAAAAACAGGTATGGTGCAACTAGTGAGATAGGTGTATTCGAAATGAATAGTTCTGGTATGGTTGAAGTAAAGGACCCTTCGCAGATTTTTCTACAGGAGGGAGAAGATTCTTTTGGTAGCGCTGTGAGCGCTGTCTTGAAAGGTACTAGAGTAATGTTTGTTGAGATTCAGGCTTTGACTTCTGATGTTCCAGCAGAAAATATTCCTCCTAGGAGGGTTGCGAATGGTATAAAGAAGAGTCGTTTGGATATGTTGTGTGCTGTTTTGACGAGAAGGGGAGGTGTTTATTTGAACAACAAGGATGTTTTTGTGAATGTTGTTGGTGGCTTGAAGATTGATGAGCCTTCTATAGATCTAGCAATTTGTGCAGCTATCAAATCTGCTGTAGCTGAGAAATCATTGGATAATAAATATGTATATGTGGGAGAAGTCGGATTGACTGGTGAGGTTAGAGCTTGTGTAGGCTGGGACCTAATTTTAAAGGAGAGTAGTAGGTTAGGATATAAAGGTATTTATTCTTCAAGGTATTTAAAATCTTCGAGTAAGAAGGTGAAATTCCTTCCTTTAGCAAATGTCAAGGGCTTGTAACGTTCTCGAACCCACTTTGTCGGTTTAGTCACCATTACCGTAACATTCCTTTCATATTGCCATCACCGTAACTTTTCAACGCAATTTCGTGAATTTTATACTTAAATAATGTGTCCCAAAGCGGAGTTATCAAAACATGCGCATTTGTGCATAGTTTATATGGGCTTGACATCTGTTTTACACCGAGCTATAATTATTCAGTTAGCTCTATTTAATGTGGATATGTAGGCTTTCTTCTCCCAGGGTTTGGTAGAAGAGTCCCTTCGTACTGGGCCCTCGGAAAAGGAAGTCTGCAAAAAACCGAGCATATTTTATATATGCATTTCGATCTTAGTACATTTTTCATAAATGTTTTGAGATTGGGGTCGGTCGGGGCAGTACCGATCCCTACTTTTTTTCTTTTTTCCTTGACAAAAACTTCTTTGTGAATAATAATATCTTAGCTATTGTTAAGAATATTTTTATGAGAAATTTGACAAAATTAGATACTTTTTTTGTTATCTTCGTAGTTATTCTTTTCCTTTCTTTCAGTTCCATAGTAATTTTCAAAAGGGATTGGTTAGATTCCATTTTCTATGGCGAATCCAAAGAAGAGCTTGTAAGTTTGGTACCTAGTTTG